>CAMJFC010000031.1 GCA_946404865.1 uncultured Prevotellaceae bacterium | reverse complement strand
CCCTGCTGATACACCTCGGCAGGGCTTCCTTTTTGCACCACATGACCCTGCTGCAGCACGTAAATCTGGTCAGCATCGATAATCTGTCCGATGTTGTGCGAGATGATAATGACCGTACGTCCCGATTTGATGGCATCGATGCTCGCCTTGATTTGCTCGGTGGCGATGGCATCGAGACTGGCAGTGGGCTCGTCGAGGAAAATGATGGGTGGATTCTTTAGGAACATACGCGCGATGGCGATGCGCTGTTGCTGACCGCCACTGAGTTGCAGGGCTTGCGACTCAAAACCCTTGGGCAGATCCATAATCTGGTCGTAGATATAGGCTTTGCGGGCTGCTTCCTCCACCTCTTCGTGGGTGGCAGAAGGGTTGCCGTAGCGGATGTTCTCCTCAATGGTGCCGCTGAAGATATGGTTCTTCTGAAGCACCAGACCCACATTGTCGCGCAACCACTGTGTGTCCCACTCATGCAGGTCAACCCCGTCGAGGGTGATACTGCCACAGTCGGGGTGGTAGAATTTGTCCAACAGGTTGACGATGGTGCTCTTGCCCGCACCGCTCAGACCCACCAAGGCCGTGATTTTTCCCGGTTCGATGCGCAGGTTGACATCGGTCAGCGCTTGTGTGCCGTTGCTGTAGGTGAAGGTCACATCCTTCATGCAGAAATCGCCCTTCACCGTCTCGGGGTGATATTTTCCGGAATCCTCCACCTCCTTGTCAGCGTGCAGGATGCCAAAGAAGCCCTCGGCATAGATGAGCGCATCGTTCATATCATCGTAGATGCGGTGCAGTTGGCGGATGGGCGCACTCACATTGTTGAACAGCAACACATGGTACATGATTTTACCGATGGTCATGCCCGGGTAGTCGGTCAGTACCAGGTAGGCGGTGAGGATGATGATGAGCACGGTGCCAATCTGTTCGAGGAAACTCTTCGCCCCGTCGAAGATATAACTCAACCGGCGGGTGTTCATCTGCTGGTCGGTCATTTGCCGCTGAATGTCGGCCTGTCTTGCCGACTCTATCTCCTCGCGGTTGAATGATTTGATGACACTGATGCTCTCAATGATGTTGAGGATGCCTTGGCTCACCGCTTGGTGACTGCCAAAGACACCGCGCCGCCATCCCTTCAGCCGTTTGGCTTGCAGATAGGTGATATAGAAATAGATGGGGACGATGCACAATGCCACCAAGCCCACATACACATTGGCCATGAACATCAGTGCAAGCGCCAGGATGGCACTGGTGAAGAGGGGAAGAATCTCGATGAACAGGTTGTTGACGGTGTTGCTCAGACTCATCACACCACGGTCGATGCGCGACTGCAACTTACCCGTCTCGTTGTCGGCGGCGGAGAAAAACGCCATGCGGAACGACAGCATCCGTTCGACCACGCGCAGCGACAAGTCGCGGCTGATGTAGATGCGCATCTTTTGTCCTAAAAAGCGCTGGGCGAAGGTGACCACTGCCGAGAGCAGCTCTTTTCCTAACAGGATGATGGTGATGGTGACGAGAATCTTGGCTGCGGCAGTCCAGACGAAGTCGGTCTGGATGAGTGCGTTGATGGCATCGACGGCGCGGTCGAGCACCACGGCATTGACCTGTGCCATGAGTGAACCGACAAAGGTCAGAATGAGTGTGGCGGCCACTAACCATTTATAGGGCTTGACGAAAGGAATGATGTTGCGCAATAGCCCTATTAGGTCCATCCTTTTCTCGGATTCCGGATTTTCTTGGGTGTTGTTGGTTTTCATTGTGTATGTGTTTTAGTGTATTGATTCCATATCGTGGAAGGGCTTTCCGTGTGAATCGCGTCGTAACGGAAGACCATGGCCTCGGACCGGGTGATGCTGCCCGCCGTGAAATAGCCGGTGCACCCGCCCGTCAGGTTACTCTTGGGATTAGCGCCTCCGCCTTGTCCTGCCCGAAGTGAAGAGAAATAGTCATAGGTGGAGCGGTCGATGCTCATCAGTTGGAAGGTAATGATGTCGCCTTCGTAGAGGATGCGGTCCCAATTCTCCTCCTCATCTTCCTCGGCCATCCGCTCCGACATACAGATGATATCGCGGTAAATCAATCCGGGCGGATTGCCACGGTTGTCGAAGACACTCCAACGGTACGGCTCGGTCTTCGACCGGCCTTCGAAGTGGGGGTGCTGTGTGATGCGGTCCATGCGGTACCAATAGTAGTTGCGCTCGGTGGAAACAGGGTCGGTGGCCCATATTTCGAAAACGACCATCCGCTCGTCGAGCACGTCAAACCAGATGAACTCGGCGGACAGAACAGGGGCGGCAGGAGGCATGGTGGATGTCCCTTCATAATGTTTGCCTTCGAAGTCAACGGTCAGTTTGTAGGTCTCGCCGGCCTGTCCCTTGAAGTCAGAATGGTAGCAATGGGTCTGCGGGTCGTAGGCGATGCTTTCGTTCACACCGTCGGCCGTGATGGTGACCACAGCGCCGGGCAGACAAGGACTCTTGACGCTATCGGTCATCGAACGGCTCTTGGTGACGCTGACGTAGGTTCCCTCGTTGGTTACCCGTCCTTCTACGACCACAACCGCATCGATTTCATTGTAATCGAAGTCAATCTCTTTTGTGCAGGCTGTCAGACAGCAGACGAGGATGAAGAGCACAAGATATTTTTGCATGACGGGTTAGTATTTCAGGGTGAATGAAACAGAGGGAACGATGCCGAAAAGCGAGGTCTGTTCGGCGATGGTGCCGGTAGGACTCTTGTCATCGTTCTTGAAACGGATAGTGAACGGGTTGTAACGGTTGTAAGCATTATAAATGCCGAACGACCATATCCGCGTCGCTTTGCGCAGTTTCTTCGAGTAGGAAAGGCTCAAGTCCAGACGGTGGTTGGAGGGCGCACGGTAGCCGTTGCGTTCGTTGTAATAGTAATAAGTGGTGCCGTCGATGTCGTATTTCGCACTCGGGGCTGTCAGTGCCTGTCCGGTGTTGTAACGCCATACGGCCGACAGTTCCCACGCAGGTGAGAACTGGTAGATACCCACGACAGCCAAGTCGTGGCGGCGGTCGTTGGCGGCGGTGTACCAGCGTCCGCCATTGATGCCCTCAATCTTGTTTTCCGACCATGCCAGCGTGTAACTGAGCCAGCCCGTCAGCCGGCCTTTGTTTTTATGGACACTGAACTCCACGCCGTAGGCACGCCCTTTGCCACCCAACAGCAACCGTTCTATTTCTATCTCGGAGTAGAACGCCTTGCCGTCGCGGTAGTCATATACATTGCGGATATTCTTGTAATACCCCTCGACGGAGTAGTCGTAGGCGCCGTCTTTTGTGATGCCGAACCATCCCAAGGCCACCTGGTCGGCCTCTTCTGGTTTGACGATATTGCTGGTCATGGTGTAGCGGTCGAAGGGCATCGACAACGACATGCCGCTGATGGCGTGGATGTCCTGTGATGTGCGGCTGTAGCCTGCCTTGACCACATGCTGTGGCGTAATGGTCCATTTCATACTCACTCGCGGTTCAATCCCGGCATACGTTTTCACGATGCCTTTGGGGTTCATCGTTTCCGCGATGTCGCCTTGGCTGTTCAAATGATAGTAAGGTGCGCCACCCAGTGCGGAGAAGGTGCGCAGACGCAATCCGGCCGACAACTGCCAGTCGTTGCCCAGTTGCCAGTTGTCGTTCAGCCAGAGGGCGTTGGTCCACGTATTCCGCTTTTCACGTTGGTGGAGCAGGTTGATGTCCCATTCGCCCGACATCAGTTGCAGGTAGGTCGATTCCAGTCCATAGCACAGTTGGTGGTGCCCGATGGTCAGGTTCTGCCGGTGGCGCAGCGTGGCGTGGCGGATGAAGCCGCGCATGGTGTAGTAGATGTTGAGCATGTCGATGCCCACATCGCTGGTGAAGTCGCTGTATATCAACTGGGTGTTCGCATAGTGGCGGTCGTTGAACATGTGCTGCCAGTTGGCGGTGACGGTGGTGTTGCCCCATTCCATGCGCATGATATCCTCTATTTCCATGTTGTCGCGCCCTCTGAAGAGGATGAGTGAGAGGAGGTCCTTGTCCGAAAGGCGGAAGTTGAGCCGCGTATTGATGTCATAGAAGTGCATGACGTTGTTGCGGTATTTCTTCGATGCTTTTAACAGTAGGTCCAGATAGGAGCGACGCCCGACCACGAGAAACGATGAGCGTCCCTTCTGTATGGGACCTTCGGCCATGGCTTTGGCGGAAAGCAGCCCGACGGTGAAACCATAATGGTAGTCGGTCAGATTGCCGGAGCGTGTGCTGATGTCAAACACCGAAGCCGTGCCGCCTCCCAACTGGGCGGGTACCAATCCTTTATAGAGCGAAGCCCCCATCAGCGCATCGTCGTTGAAAGTGGAGAATAGTCCCATCAGGTGGCCTGCGTTATAGACGGTGGCACCGTCGAGCAGTATCAGGTTCTGCGCCGCTTTGCCCCCGCGCACCTGATAGCCTCCCGATGCTTCGCTCTCGCTCTTAACGCCGGGTAGCAGCTGGATACTTTTGATGATGTCTTTCTCGCCGAAGAGCGAAGGCATCTTGGCCAATGTGGACACCTCGATGTTCTCCACGCCGATTTGCACCTCCTCCACACGCTGTTTGGCCGAGCGCGAGGTGACGGTCACTTCCTCCAATGTATCGGTCATCATGCGGTTGGTGTCGTCGGTCTGCGCGTACACCCCGGCATTCCACAGCAAGAATAAGGAAATGTAGAGGAGCAAGCGTTTACACCATTGTTCCGCTTGCGGTATCAGAGCGTCATTCATCAAATGGATGTATTCCATCATCGTGATTTCATTTTTCTTGTACTTTTGCTTATCCGTTGCAAATGTACAAAGATTCCGCCAATTATGTGTCATCTCATCCATTGCAATCATCATCTTTTCACAAAAAAGATGTTTGCTGACAAAAACGTCCTCAGAAAAAAGTGGATTCACGTCGCTTGTCAGAGAAAATGTGTAACTTTGCGCCATGAAAGAATCGGCACTTCAACTCTTTCCGCTCATGCGTGTGGCAGTGGCTCTCATTGCCGGTATGGTCGTGGCGTTTGAATGGGGTGGGGGCGTGCCCGTCTGGGTCTGGTTGGTGGTGATGGCCGCGGCGGCTGTTTCGGCAGCTTTGACCAGCCGATGGGCGGTAGCTCAAAGTTCATCCATCCTACTGTCGTTCTTCTTTCTCGGCGCGTTTCTGATGACCCGGCAGAATGATGCGATGTCGGTTGCCCTGCCCGAGGGTGAACGCACCTATGAGGCCGTCATCATGAGTGAGCCGAGGGAACGGGGCAAGGTGATGCAGATGGATCTGCGCATCGTGAGCGGCAGCATGCAGGGACGGAAGGTGAAAGCCGCTCTGTTGAAAGACACCGTAGCCCATCGGTATGCCCATTTGCATTTAGGTGACGGCATCGTGGCATCATCGCAGTTTGAGGTTCCAAAACGTTTTGGTGATACCCATTTTGACTATCCGCTCTACTTGAAATGTCAGGGATTCACTGCTTCCACCTTTATTTTTTACCGCAACTGGCGAAAGGCGGCGGTCAGTTTGGCATCGCTTGGGAGGATGGAGCGCACACGGTTGGCGGCGCTGGAATTTCGTCAGGGGCTCATCGACCGTTATGCACAGTTGGGTATGGCGCATGATGAATTGGCCGTGGCACTTGCCATGACGTTGGGCGACAAATCGCACCTCACCCGTTCGCAACGCGACCTCTATTCTATCTCGGGGGCTTCGCACGTGCTGGCCCTCTCCGGATTGCATATCGGCATCATCTATATGCTCATGGTGGTGCTGGTGGGCTACAAACGGTGGCGTGTGCTCCGCGAGACGCTGCTCATCCTCGGAATCTGGGCGTATGCTTTTCTCACAGGGTTGTCGCCGTCCGTCACTCGTGCGGCTACCATGCTGACCATCTATTCGGTGGTCGGACTGTTGGGGCGCGACCGGATGTCGCTTAATGCGTTGGCATTGACCGCCATCCTGATGTTGGCGTTTAATCCGATGAGTCTGTATGACATCGGTTTTCAACTGTCGTTTTTGGCGGTGTTGTCCATCTTGCTGATGTATAGGCCGCTGTTCACGCTTATCCCCGAGCGCATCCTCGATGCAGCAGGGTGGGGCAGGGTGCGTCCCTTGCGTTGGGTGTGGGCGATGGTGGTGGTGTCGGTATGCGCGCAGATAGGTACCGCCCCTCTCACGATGTATGTGTTCGGGCGTATCTCCGTTTATTTCTTGTTAACTAATTTTGTGGTGATACCTTTGGCGTATGCCATTCTGATGCTCACGGTGCTGATGTTTGCCGCCTCGATATGGCCGGTCGCCCAAATGTGGTTGGCCGGGGCGTTATCCACCGTGGTGGGTTGGCAGAATGGTGCTGTGGGGTGGATTTCCGCCTTGCCATACAGTCATATCGAGGGCATCGTGCTATCGCGGTGGCATGTATGGGCTATTTACGCGGTGCTTCTTTTGTTGGCGTTGTGGTTGCGGAGGATACGCCGATAGCCGCTTTCCCGTTTTTGGTTTTCCGTGCCACTTCAGTCAGCTCATTCTTGATGCGGTCCATCTTCATCCGCCGCTCGGCCAATTGGTCGAGCCATGCCTTAATTTGTTCGGGACGGTAGGGCTGTGTCTCTGCTGCCGTGCGCAGAGTTTTTAGTTGTTGGTAGATGGGTGCTTCGGCTTCGGTAAAACGTCCGAAGGCGCTGCGCCACTGGTCGGTCTTCCACTTCTTCCCCTCCTCTCGTGCTTGCAGCACGAGTGCACGCAGCGAGTCGGTGTTGCTGTCTAATTGGAGCAACACCGACTGCTGTGCCAATGCGGCAGGGTCGTGATGGCTGCATCCGCTGGTTAGCAGGATGAGAGACAAGAAGCAGAAGAGAAACCGCTTCATTCTACATTCTTCATCAGTTCGGTGATGCCCAGCTCATCAAAAAGCTCTTGCTGGAACGCGTCATCTTGTCCTAACCGTTTGCCGATTTCAAATGAGTCGGCGATTTTGCCAAATTCTTCTATCTGCTCTTCCACCCCTTTGTATTTCTCCTCAAGGGCAGTGGCCTCTGTCATCAAAGCCGTCATTGCCTCAGTGTCGTCGCCGTCTAATCCTTCGACTTTTTTGCTCAGGGCAGTCATGTCTTTGAGCATCGGAACCAACGAACTCAGAACTTCCCGGAAAGCATCTTTCCATTGGTCTTCGTTCCAGTTGGCACCTTCGGCCTTGGCCTTCTCAATCATCTCGGTCAGGTCGATTTTCTTGACAGGGTCGTCATTCACGCTGTAAGTCGCTGCTTGTGTGGCCATGCAGGTGCACATCATGAGCAGCAGTGCAAAAAATAGTTTTTTCATCTTCATGTGGTGTTAAAGAATTAATTTGTTTTCGTCTCTTATTCAGGAAGAATAAAGTAGTAGTCTGTGAGAACTTAGAATTCGAGGCTTTCCAATCCAAGTTCTTTCTTCACCTCCTCTTCGAAAGCCTTGTCATCAATAAGTTGATCGGCGATGGGATTGGCTGAGATAAGTTTTGTAAACTCATCCATTTGGGCTGATACATCTTTGTATTTATCCATCAGGCCCGTCAGTTCTTCGACAATCTTAGCTGTTTCTGCATCGTCCTTGGCTGCTTCCATTTTCTTCTTCAACTCATTAGCCTCCACCAACATGGGTTTCATGGCTTTTGTCGCATCTTTAATAGCAGTTTTCCACTGGTCTTTGGTCCAGTTGGCACCCTCAGCTTTCGCATTCTCAACCAAAGCAGCCAAATCAACTTTCTCGTCTTCAGCAGCTGCTTGTGCCTGTTCCTCAGCTTTTGCCTCGGTCTTCTCTCCATCTTTGGCAGGAGCATCTTTTGCCTCGTTCTTGCACGATGTGAAACAAATGGCAGAAGCCATGATGAATAATCCAACAAAATACTTTTTCATGTTTAGTAAAAAAATTAAATGGTGATGAAATAGATGGTAATGAACTCTAATCGTTTGCAAATGTACATATTTTTTGCGTATCCACCAAAAACTATTCCTTTTTTATATGAGAGACAGCGTTCTTGTAGGAGCCACAGGGTGATACAAAAAGACAGCAGGCCTGAGTTGGTCTGCTGTCCTTTCCGTCTCTTATTCAAGAAAAACAGAGCGGTAGCCTGCAAGGGCTTAGAAGTCGATGTCTTCCAGACCCAGTTCTTTCTTCACTTCCTCTTCGAAAGCCTTGTCGTCATTGAGCTTCTTGGCAATGGGGTTGCCCTCAATGAGTTTTCCAAACTCTGTCATTTGAGCCTCCAAGTCCTTGTATTTCTCCATCATTTTAGCAGCTTCAGAGACGAATGCAACTTTCTCTTCGTCGGTCTTAGCGGCTTCGGTCTTTTTCTTCAGATCTTGCATCTCCAAAAGCATGGGTTTCAAGGCCTTCGTGGCATCCTTGATGGCGGCTTTCCACTGGTCTTCGTTCCAATTGGCACCCTCGGCTTTCGCCTTGGCAATCACATCGCCCAGTTCTACTTTCTCTTCGGCGGCGGGTGCTGCCTGCTCATCAGCTTTTACCTCGGTCTTCTCTCCATCTTTGGCAGGAGCATCCTTAGCCTCGTTCTTGCACGATGTGAAACAGATGGCAGAAGCCATGATGAATAATCCAACAAAATACTTTTTCATGTTTAGTAAAAATTTAAATGGTGATGAAATAGATAAATGAACTCTAATCGTCTGCAAATGTACATATTTTTTGCATAACCACCAAACTCTTTCACCTTTTTGTATGAGAGACAGCGTTTTTTGTATGAACCATAGGGGTTATTACACAAAAAAACAGCAGCCAAAGGTGTGGCTGCTGTCTGTAGTTCGTGTTAAGAAAAGATTTTCGAAACATTAAAAGCTTTTTAAATCGACTCCCAGCTCTTTCTGCAATTCCTCTTGGAAAGATAAGTCATTAATCACTTTACTGGCAGTGGGGTTGGCTTCGACAATCTTTTGAAGCTCTTGGAGCTGAGCGCCCAGGTCTTTGTATTTGTCCATCACAGTACCTAATTCACCCATGAGCTTAATCTTATCTTCATCGGAAACGCTGGGGTCTTGTGCTTTTTTCTCCAAATCCGACAAGTCTTGGAACATGGGCTTTGCGGCAGTCATGGCCTGTTTGTAGGCATCCTTCCATTGAGCTTCGGTCCAGTTGGCGCCTTCAGCCTTAGCTTTCTCGATCAAACCTTTGATGTCGCCTGCTCCAGAGCATGCCACGAAGAACAAACCCATCATCATGATGAATAATCCTGCAAATACTTTCTTCATAATTGTAAATGTTTTAAAGGGTTAATAAAAATATGAATCAATGTTGTAAAAGATGTTCATTTCTCTACATCGGTGCAAAGATAAAATAAAAAGTTGAAAAAGCAAAAGTATTTCTATTAAAAAAACTCCGCTTTCGCTATTTGAAGAAGCTCAAGCCGTTTAAGGAAATGATTGCAGTCTTCAGCAAGTTAAAGGACAATCGCTCTGAAAATGAGGATATTGTCATGAAAGAAAACGGCAGGCCCTTCTCAAGGTCTGCCGTTGTAGAATATTTGTAAATGATTGATTCGCCTTTGTTGGTGCGAAGATATAGGTTCAAAATGTTCGGCTGATTAAAGGTCGGGCAAATCAAAGCCGAGATCTTTCTTCAATTCCTCTTGGAAGGCTTTGTCATCCATTATTTTCTTTGCTGTGGGGTTGGCTTCGACAATCTTTTCAAACTCTTCGAACTGTGCGCCCAGATCTTTGTACTTGTCTTGCATCTTCTGTGCGTCTTCCATGATTTTCCCTATAGCTTCTGCGTCACTGCCGGCAGCTTCAACTTTCTTCTGGATATCCTGAAGGTCTTGGAACATGGGCTTTGCTGCGTTTATAGCCTCTTTCATCGCATCTTTCCACTGAGCCTCGGTCCAGTTGGCGCCTTCAGCCTTAGCTTTCTCAATCACGCCTTTGATGTCGCCTGCGCCAGAGCATGCCACGAAGAACAAGCCCATCATCATGATGAACAATCCTGCAAATACTTTCTTCATAATTGTAAATGTTTTAAAGGTTAATAATTATGTGAATGATTTATAATGGTCAATTTGGTGCAAAAATAATACAAAAATGTGAATAACCCAAATAATTTGTCACTTTTTTGGCGTTTTTTCTTCTTACTCTTGTTATTTTTGCGATAAGAGTGACGAAATTTCCTCTTTGATAAAGGCTGGCGTGTAGCCTTTGTCGCTCAAAACCACCTCTTCGGGGGTGCCCGTGGAGAGCACGTTTCCGCCGCCACGTCCGCCTTCTGGTCCCATGTCAATGATATGGTCGGCCAGTTTGATGACGTCGAGGTTGTGCTCGATGATGATGACCGTATTGCCCCGGTCCACCAAGCGCTGCAGCACGTTCATGAGGATGCGGATGTCTTCGAAATGGAGGCCCGTAGTTGGCTCGTCGAGGATGTAAAGCGTTTTTCCCGTGTCGCGTTTCGACAGTTCGGTGGCCAGTTTCACGCGTTGGCTCTCTCCGCCGGATAGGGTCGTCGAGGGCTGGCCGAGTTTGATATACCCCAGTCCCACATCCTGTATGGTCTTGATTTTTTGCAGGATGGCGGGCACATTGTCAAAAAACTCCACTGCTTGGTTGATGGTCATGTCGAGCACATCAGCAATGGACTTTCCTTTGAATCGCACTTCCAGCGTCTCGCGGTTATACCGCTTGCCGTGGCACACCTCGCAGGGCACCGTCACATCGGGCAGGAAATTCATCTCGATGGTCTTATAACCATTGCCGCCGCACGTCTCGCAGCGTCCGCCTTTCACGTTGAACGAGAATCGGCCGGGTTTATAACCTCGTATCTTTGCTTCGGGCAGATTGACGAACAACGAGCGGATGTCGCTGAACACGCCCGTGTAGGTGGCAGGGTTGGAGCGTGGTGTGCGCCCGATGGGCGACTGGTCCACGTTGACCACCTTGTCGATATGTTCCACCCCCTCGATACTGTCGTAGGGCATGGGCCGCTTGAGCGAGCGGTAGAACCGTTGACTGAGAATGGGTTGCAGTGTCTCATTGATGAGGGTCGATTTCCCGGAGCCGCTCACTCCTGTCACCACGGTGAGCGTGCCGAGGGGGAACGTCACATCGATGTGTTTCAGGTTGTTGCCCGATGCCCCATGGATGGTGATGGCGTGGCCGTTGCCCTTCCGTCGCTCCGCGGGCAGTGGTATCTTCGCCTCGCCGTTCAGGTATTGGGCGGTCAGGGTATGCTGGCGCAGCATCTCCTGCGGTGTGCCTTGAAACACCACTTCGCCGCCCTTGCGCCCCGCCTTCGGACCGATATCCACCACATAGTCGGCGGCCAGCATCATGTCTTTATCGTGCTCCACCACAATGACGGTATTACCCAGGTCGCGCAATTCTTTCAGACTGTGGATGAGCCGGTTGTTGTCGCGTTGGTGCAGTCCGATGCTGGGCTCGTCGAGGATGTAGAGCACATTGACCAATTGCGAACCAATCTGCGTGGCCAGTCGGATGCGCTGGCTCTCGCCGCCCGAGAGTGATGCCGACTGCCGGTTGAGCGACAGGTAGTCGAGCCCCACCTCAAGGAGGAAATCGATGCGTGTGCGTATCTCCTTCATTATCTCCGCAGCGATAGTCTGCTGTTTGAGGTCCAGATGCGGCATGGCTTCATCTATCCATTCACGTAGTTGACCGAGGTCCATCGCGGCCAGTTCGGCGATATTCTTATCGTAGATGCGGTAGGAGAGCGCCTCGCGGTTGAGCCGCTGTCCGTGACATTCAGGGCAGGGCGACATCTGCAAGAACTGGTCGGCCCATTTTTGTCCGGCGGCACTGTCGTCGTTGTCCATCACCTGGCGCAGGTATTTCATCACACCGTCATAGGCGATGAAATAGTCGGTGGTGGTGTGAACCAGTTCCTTGGCAATGCGCACGTTGCCCAACTTGCCGTAGAGAATCTCGTTCATGGCCTCGTCGGGGATGTCGGCCACGGGCGTTTTGAGCGTACACTCATAGTCTTGCAGGATGGCATCAATCTGCCAGAAAATCATCTGGTTCTTGTATTTGCCGAGCGGGGTGATGGCGCCGTCGTGAATGGACAACTGCCGGTCGGGTATGACCTTATTCAAGTCAATCTCGTTGACCACGCCCAGTCCTTTGCAGCGCTCACATGCCCCTTCGGGAGAGTTGAACGAGAATCGGTTGGGGGCCGGGTCGGCATACGACATGCCCGTGGTGGGGCACATCAGCCGTTTAGAGTAGTTCTTCACCGCTCCGGTGTCGGCGTCATAAATCATGAGCACCCCCTCGCCCTGTTTCATGGCGGTCTGGACGCTTTTCTGCAACCTTTCGCTGTCGGTGTCGCGCACCATCATCTTGTCAATCACCACCTCGATGTTATGGTTCTTGTAGCGGTCGGTTTTCATCCCGCGTGTGATTTCCAGTATCTCACCATCCACGCGCACATAAAGGTAGCCTTTGCGGCGCATGTTCTCAAACAGTTCGCGGTAGTGGCCTTTGCGCTGGCGCACCAATGGAGCGAGGATGTAGATGCGTCGCCCGTTGTAGTCGGTGCGTATCATCTGCTGCACACGTTCCTCGGTGTATTTCACCATCTTTTCGCCCGTCGCATAACTATAGGCGGTGGCGGCACGGGCGAAGAGCAGACGCAGATAGTCGTACACCTCGGTGGTGGTGCCCACCGTGGAACGGGGATTTTTGTTGGTCGTCTTCTGTTCGATGCTGATGACAGGACTGAGTCCCGTAATTTGATCAACGTCAGGGCGTTCCATGCCACCAAGGAAGTTGCGCGCGTAGGCGGCGAAGGTCTCAATATAGCGGCGTTGTCCCTCGGCAAAGATGGTGTCGAAGGCCAACGATGATTTGCCCGACCCCGAAAGGCCAGTGAATACCGTGAGGCTGTCGCGCGGTATCTTGACGTCCACATTTTTCAGGTTATGGACGCGCGCACCTAATACTTCTATGTATGACTTCTTTTCACTCATTCCGTCCCTCCCACCGTGGTGCTTTCGGTATATCCACGCAGCAGGTTCACATCGCGGCGGATGTTGTACGTCCTTCCGTCAGCACCTTTGGCTCTGACCAATACGTAATACACGCCTTGTGCCACGGGTTTGCCGTTGAAGGTGCCATCCCAGCCGCCGGCAGGGTCGTCCCATTCGTACAACTTCTGTCCCCAGCGGTTGAAGATGACGGCGTGAAACTCGACTATACTCTGGTATGTCGGTTTCGCACGGTAAATCTTGTTCTTATCGTCGTCGTTGGGCGAGAAGGCATTGGGCATCTCCAACTTGCTTTCGTTGATGGTCACGCGGAGCGGTTCCGTCTCAGCCCAATAGTCGTCGGTGTAGGCGATGGTGTCATTGCCTTGTACGAAGACGGCATAGAGTTGGATGATGTGTGCGCCCGCCTCGGTGAACGTGTATTGTGTGTCTTCCTCATAGCGGATGAGGTAGGGGGTCGCCTCATTCTCGCGGCTGAAATGCCATTCGTAGTTGGCCGACCACCCCTCCGTATTCTCCGCGTTGGCCACGAATCGTGCACTCATCGGGGCATTGCCCGAATGCGAGGCACTCTCCACCTCAATGCCGTCGGTGCCGGTGTAATAGGCCGTGGGGTGGATGTCGGGTAAGTTGTCTTGTGCTAATAAGGGATATGCTGCCAACAGAAGTGCCAGCAGCGAAAAAATGGTCCGATAGTTCATATTTGCAAAGTTACATGTTTTTTCTTATAAAACGTAAAAAGAAGACAAAAATTTTTCTTTGTGTGGTTTTTTTATCCCAACTCATTTGTTATTCGGATTTTTTGTATAAATTTGCACCATATTACCAATAGAATGATTAACTCAAAGCAGATGAAGAGACATTTTTTAAGATACTTGATGGTGGCTGTGGCCATGGCCGTGGGCATCAGTGTGACCGCTCAGACCGTGAAGATACGCGAGCAGCACAAAGTGAAAAAGAGTGAGACGATTTACGGCATAGCCCGTCAATACGGCATTACCACACAGGAGTTGGAAGCCGCCAATCCCGAAATGCGGATGGAGGGATATACGCTGAAGAAGGGTGACTATATCAATATCCCCTTTGGCACCGACCAGTTGGTGATGGAGGCGGGCGGCCAACCGACATCCCAGACCTCACAACAGCAACAGCAGCAGCAACAACAACCTGTGACGCAGCCCGTCAGCAAGAATTTAGTGAGGGTGGGGGTGATGCTGCCGTTGCACAACAATGACGGTGACGGCATGCGCATGGTGGAGTACTACCGCGGATTGCTCCTGGCATGTGAGCGCGTGGCCATCGACGGCATCACCGTGGACATGCACGCATGGAATGTGCCGCGCGGCGCCGACATCACTAAAACCATCAAAGAGCATAAAGAAGAGGCGGGTGCCTGCGACATCATCATCGGTCCGCTCTACAGCGACCAAGTAAAGCCGTTGGCAGAGTTCTGTAAATCGAACAGCATCCGTCATATCATTCCCTTCTCCATCGAGGGGGAGCCTTGCAAGAAATATGAGACCGTCTATCAGGTGTTTCAGTCGAACAGCGAAGTAGAAGAGGTGGCGCTCGCCAAGTTCTTCGAGCGCTTTGCCGCCTACCATCCTGTTGTCATTGATTGTGCCGACCCGGGCAGCACCAAGGGAAAGTTCACCGCTGCGCTGCGCTCAGAGATGGAAAAGAGAGGGATGCAATATTCGCTCACCTCGCTCAACAGCAGCGATGCCGATTTCACGCGTGCGTTCGACCTCTCTCGTCCCAATGTGGTCATCCTCAATACGGAGAAGTCGCCGAAACTCAATGACGTTTTCGCCAAGTTGAATATTTTGACCGAGGCTAATAAGAGCCTGAACATCAGTATGATGGGCTATATCGAGTGGTTGATGTACACCAAGCCTTACCAAGACCTCTATTTTAAGTACGACACCTATATCCCCACCTATTTCTTCTATAATGACATGTCGAAAGACACCAAATGGGTGGAGAAGCAATATAAGGATAAATTCAATCTGGAGATGGACATACACCGTCTGCCTCGCTTTGGTCTGACTGGTTTTGACCATGGTTGCTATTTCATCGGCGGTGTGGCGCAGTTTGGCAGCCTGTTCAAGGGCGCGAAGGGGCAACTCGCTTACAAGACGGTGCAGACCCCGATGCATTTTCGTCAGGTGGGCAAAGGACTGAAAAATGCCAACTTCATGTTCGTACACTACCTGCCCAACCGTACCATCGAGTCAATCAACTATTGAACGTTGAACGTTTGGGGCCCCTTTTTAACTCCCCTTTTTAACTCCCCCTTTAACTCCCTCGTGATAGTTAAATATAAACATATTCTCCTCTTGTGGTTGCTGATTGTATCGGCAACCACAGTCTGTGCGCAGGTAGGCGAACACCGTAACGACTTGGCGGTGGGTGGCAATGCCGGCTATGCGCTCAATACTATCGGCTTTGTGCCGAAAGTGTCGCAGGCGATGCACGGCGGTATGACGTTCGGACTGTCAGCACGCTATGTGTGCGAGAAATATTTCAGCACCATCTGCAGCGTTGCCGCCGAGGTCAACTATACGGCGCTCGGATGGAAAGAGGAAATCCTCGACGCGTTCGACCAGCCTGTCATCAATCCTATGACGGGAGCGGCTGAAGCCTACAACCGGACCATCAATTACATCCAGATACCCGTGTTTGCCCATTTGGCATGGGGACATGAGACCAAGGGTTTCCAGTTCTTCTTTCAGGCGGGCCCACAGTTTGGTATCTACCTGAGCGAATCGACCGACTCCAATTTCAAGTGGGACGAACGCAACACCAGCGACCGTTCCAATAAGACCGACGCCCAAGGTACCATGCCCGTGGAGAACAAGTTTGACTATGGTATCGCAGCAGGTGTGGGAATGGAATATTCACATCCCCGTGCCGGACATTTCCAGTTGGAGGGACGTTACTATTACGGATTGGGAAATATATACGGTGATTCCAAGCGTGACTACTTCGGCAGGTCGAATCACGGCACTATCGTGATTAAGCTTGCCTACCTGTTTGATATTATGAAAACCAAATAATAATTGAATTATGTTCGAAGGACAACCAAAAGGACTTTTTGCGTTGGCATTGGCCAACACCGGTGAACGATTCGGCTACTATACGATGTTGGCCGTGTTCGCTTTGTTTCTCAGAGCCAATTATGGACTGTCGCCAGCCATGGCCGGCACCATTTACAGCTCGTTTCTCATGCTTGTGTATTTCTTCCCGTTGATTGGAGGTATCATGGCCGATAAGTTCGGTTTCGGCAAGATGGTGACCATCGGTATCATGGTCATGTTTGCCGGATATCTGTTGCTCAGCGTGCCGCTCGGAGGCGACAGCGTGGCTTTGGTGGTCATGTTGGCCGCCCTGCTGCTTATCGGCTTTGGAACGGGTCTCTTCAAGGGTAATCTTCAGGTCATGGTGGGCAACCTCTATGATGATCCGAAGTATGCGGATAAGCGTGATGCGGGCTTTTCCATCTTCTATATGGCCATCAATATCGGTGCTCTCTTCGCACCCACTGCAGCCATCAAAATCAAGGAGTATGCCGAGACCGCTTTAGGTTATTCTTCCAACGATGCTTACCACTTCTCCTTTGCCGTGGCATGTGCGTCGCTCATCCTCTCAATCGCTATTTATTATATCTTCCGTAAGACATTCCGCCATACGGAGGGCGGCAAGAAAAAAGATGCTGTGGCCGACCAGGCTGCGGCAGAACCCGAATTGTCGAAAGAAGAGACCAAACAGCGCATTGTGGCCCTGTGTCTGGTGTTTGCCGTCGTCATCTTCTTCTGGATGGCCTTCCATCAGAACGGTCTTTCGCTGACTTACTTCGCAGATGAGTTTACAGCCAATTCCACTGAGGGTGTGCAAAGCATGGCCTTCGATGTGTGGAACCTGGTGCTCATTATCTTCATCGTCTATGCCGGTTTCGCCCTGTTCCAGAGCAAGACGGCCAAAGGACGTTATATCGCTGCTGCGGTCATTATCGTCGCCGTGGCATTGCTGGTCTATAAGTATTCACTTATCGAAGGTGCAACCAGCATCTCTGCTCCGATTTTCCAGCAGTTCAACCCGTTCTATGTGGTGGCGCTCACACCCGTGTCGATGGCCATCTTCGGTGCACTGTCTGCCAAAGGGAAAGAACCTTCCGCACCGCGAAAGATTGCATACGGCATGATTGTGGCAGCTGCGGCTTACGCCCTCATGGCTATGTTCTCTTTCGGTCTGCCCATGCCCGAGACGGTGATGGGTCCGGACGGTGAACCCGTAGGCAAACATGTGGCCGATGTCACGCCCAACCTGCTTATCGGAGTGTATCTCGTGCTCACTTTCGGTGAGTTGTTGCTCTCGCCCATGGGTATCTCGTTTGTGTCGAAGGTGGCGCCTCCCAAATACAAAGGTATGATGATGGGTGGATGGTTCGTCGCAACGGCCATCGGCAACCAGTTGGTGGTTGTGGGTGGACTGCTTTGGGGCTCTGTTCCCCTGTGGGTCTGCTGGAGCGTGTTCCTCGGTGTCTGCCTTGTGGCAGCCGTCTTCATGTTCGCCATGATGAAGCGTTTGGAGAAGGTGGCTAAGTGATGGAACCATGCCGCTGAGAGGTATCGTATTCTTACTGCTGTTCACCTTGGTTGTCGGGTCGGTGCACGCGCAGTCGCGTCGTGAGCGTATCAGAGCCAAGGTGGACAGCACGCTTAGTGAGCGATATTACAAAGTGTCATACGACACCATGTATATTTCTCGTCCGGAATACAAGCTGACGTTGAAAGCCCGCATGAATGTGTCGGGCAACGGTTTGCATACCAAGAGAACTGTCGATGGGATCACCTCTAAATCTCATTTGAAGACCAATAACAAGACCACCATTAGCCTCAGTGCCAGCTATTTAGGCTTGTCTGCGGGCATTGCCCTCAACCCGGGCAGCTGGAGCGGGCGCAATAAGGATTATGAGTTCAATCTGAATTATTATACCAACCGTTTCAGTGTCGATGCCAGTTATCAGAATTCAAAGACTTTGGCTGGCGACATTGAGCGCGGTGATGATATCTATCGGTTAGACCGTGGTGCTTTGGAGATGAAGGTGCTCAATGTCACTGCTTATTATACGTTCAATTACCGTCGTTTCTCTTATCCTGCGGCTTTCAATCAGACCTACATCCAACGGAAGTCGGTCGGCTCATGGCTTGCTGGAATATCCTATCAAGGGGGAAGTGTCAAGACCGTAGAAGTATCGGAGATTATTCCCAACGTGCGTTTATATGTGGGGCACGTCGGGATAGGTGGCGGCTATGGCTATAATCTCGTTCTTGGCAGCAAATGGCTCTTTCACGTCTCTGCCTTGCCTACCTTTGTCATCTACAACCGCAATAATCTCACGATTGACGGAGAGCGCATCAAGGCTCAGCACATCCGTTGGAACATGATTTTCAATGAGCGCATAGCCATCGTCAGGCAGTTCTCGTCGAAATATTTCGCCAGTGCGTCATTGGTCATGAACAACTCCATCTTCGATGATAATAAGGTTATCATCAACCAAAACAAGTGGCGTGCCCGTGTATCGTTTGGCATGAGATTGTAAGAGGAGAGAGTTGGCTACTCCTACATTAGCGTAATTTGCTTGGTCACAAAACAAAGGGAGCCACATCCAAATAAGCTGGTGTGGCTCCCTTGTTTCGTATCCTTCGTGGACGTTTCGCTCTACTTGGTGGACAAACGGACTAACTCATGAAGATGTAACTCATGCCGTAGGCCATGATGGTGCTGACAATCACCACAATCAGGCCAGGAATCATAAACGAGTGGTTGAGCACATATTTGCCAATCTTCGTCGTTCCCGTCCGGTCCATGTTCACCGTAGCGATGTCGGTGGGGTAGTTGGGCAGGAAGAAATAGCCGTAGGCACAAGGCAACGCGCCCAGAATCATCCAACCGGGGATGCCAAGTCCGTATGCCACGGGCAATAATGCCACCACGACAGCCGCTTGCGAGTTGATGAGCACAGAGAAGATGAAGAACATAATCGCGATGGTCCACGGGTAGTTCTCAACCATGTTGCCGAGCAGTGCCTCGATATTGCTCATGTGTGCGTTGAAGAACGTGTTAGCGAGCCAAGCGATGCCGTAGATGGCCACCACAGCCACCATGCCCGACTGCCACACGTTGCCAGAAACGGCGTTCTTGGGTTTTGTGCCACAGATGATAATCATCAGCGCAGCCGTCGAGATGAGAATAATCTGGATGACCAGATACATCTGAATCGTGACCGGCACTTTCTCCGTCACACCTGCCATGACAATGCCAGCGGTGGCCAGATTGTCGGGCGAGACCGTCTTGCCGGTGGGCAGCAACACATCCTTCGCTCCGTCGATAGCTACTACTTTTTCCCAAGCAGGCAGTATCTCATGGGCTATAGCTAAGAAAATGATGAGGAGGATTGCGCCTATGAAGATGTACACAGCCCATTTTGCTTTCTTGTCAATCTTTTTATCCAAAGCGGTGTCTGTCTTTCCGTAGATAAACTCCCGTTGCACAGGGTCGGCAATACGCGCTTGGAACTCAGGGTCTTTGTCCAGGTCCAGTCCACGCCGTGAACTCCATGCCGCAGCGATGATGATACCCACCAAGCAAGAGGGCATGGTAACATTGATGATTTGCAGGATGGAGATGTCGAAGTTGTGAAGTGAGGAGATGGTGGCAAATGCCACGACTGCGGCTGAGATGGGCGAACAAATAATGGCGACCATTGACGCCACACTTGCGATGGCACAGGGACGTTCGGGACGGATACCTTTCTTGATGGCCACATCGGTAATCACGGGCATGAGCGTGTACATCACATGACCTGTTCCAACGAGAACCGTCAGGAAGAATGTGCTCAGCGGAGCATAGAATGTGATGCGCTCAGGGTGCTTGCGCAACTGTCGTTCGACCACTTGGACGAGCCAGTCCATACCGCCCGACGCTTGCAGAATGCCAGCACAGGTGAGGGCCGCTACAATGATATAAATGACATCGGTGGGAGGCGTGCCTGGTTTCAACCCGTGGTCAAACACCAGCAGTGCCAGTCCTAAACCGGCAATGGCACCCAATGCCAGACTGCCGTATCGTGAACCCAGATACAGGGCCAGCAGTACAATCAGTAATTCTATAATAGAAATCAGCATAATCTTCTGTGTGTTTAAAGGTTAAAAGAATAACATTGACAATCCGTAAGCTACCAGCACGGCGGTGATGGTATGTATCAGACCCGGTACCATGAATGAGTGGTTGAGCAGATACTTGCCAATCTTGGTCGTACCTGAACGGTCGAAGTTGACCGTAGCAATATCGCTGGGGTAGTTGGGGATGAAGAAATAACCATACACAGAAGGCAGCACACCCAGCAACACGGGGCCGGGGATGCCGAGCGAATAGGCCAGTGGCAGCATGGAAACGACCACAGCACCTTGCGAGTTGATGAGCACTGACACAAGGAAGAAGACGATGGCAATCGACCAGTTATACTTGGCTACGATGTCACCCAACATGTCTTGCATCTCCTTGGTGTAGTTCGAGAAGTAGGTGTCGGCCAGCCATGCGATACCGAAGATGGCCACCACGGCTACCATGCCCGATTGCCAAACGGCACCTTTCACCGCCTTGACGGGTGATGCCTTGCAGAACAGTATCATGATGGCGGCGGCTGAAATCATCACAATCTGTATCACCACATTCATCTTCAGTTGAACGGTGCTGGCCATGGTCACATCTGGTATCAGCACCTTGGCCTTAGCCAATTGCGCCGCCGTGGCTACCGTGCCGTCAGCGAAGGTATAGTCTGGCGCTCCTTCTATGGCGACAATAGTTTTGTAGGAGGGCAACACATCCTGGAAGATGGCGAAGAGCACAATGATGATGAGGGCTCCGAGGAACACAAAGACAGCGTTCTTGGCCGACTGCGGAATCTCTTTGTCGAGCGTTGTTGCCGAACTGCCATAGATGTACTCATACTGAACGGGGTCTTTCAACTTGGCCTGGAACTCAGGGTCTTTGTCCAGATCGAGACCGCGATGGTAAGAGAAGGTGGCGGCTGCCATCAATCCGCAGATACAGGCAGGGAAGCTGATCATCAGCACTTGGGGGATGGTCACATCGAAACCGTTGGCATTGGAGATGGTCACAAAGGCCACCACGGCAGCTGCGATGGGCGAGCAGGTGATACCCACCTGCGAGGCGATGGACGCCACGCCGCAAGGACGCTCCGGGCGGATGCCTTTCTTGATGGAGATGTCGCAGATGATGGGCATGAGCGTATAGACCACATGTCCCGTACCCACCAACACTGTGAGGAAGAATGTGCAAAGCGGGGCGAGGAACGTGATGCGGTCGGGGTGTTTACGCAGCATCCTCTCCGCAATCTGAATGAGCCAGTCCATGCCGCCTGAGGCTTGCATGATGCCGGCGCAGGTGACGGCGGCGATGATGATGTAGATCACATCGGTGGGAGGAGAGCCAGGCTTCATGCAGAAACCGAACACAAGCAGCGCCAGTCCGATGCCTGAGATAGCACCGAGTGCCAGACTGCCGTAACGAGATCCCACCCATAGGGCCAGCAGCACAACAAGCAGCTGGATAATCATGAGAAATGTCATAGGTGATTAAGGTTTTTGGGTTTATGGTTTAGGGTTTAATGTGATTAAGGTTGAGGGTAATGTGATTAAGGTTTATGGTTTAGAGTTTAGGGTGATTAAGGTTTATGGTTTATGGTCTTATTCTCAACTTTCGGAAATGATGAAGAGGAGTTATCGTTAAGTAGGGACGCGGTGGCCGCGTCCGCTACTTTTTGTCGTTGTTACGCTTGGCTTATTTGCCAATCTTCATAAACTCCATGGCTTCCTCGGTTCCGTTTTCAAGCAGGGTGAGTTTGTCATCGGCCAAACTGACAATGGTGTAGGTGGTGTTGATGGGAACAGAACTCAGCATATCGACTTTCTGTGAGTTGAGTTGTTGCTCTATCATGCCGCGTATCATCTTTTCCATTTGTGGGTCTTTGACGGCATCGCCCATCTCGCCTTTCAGTTTCATACCAATCAGTTTCAACTCGGCATTTTTGGAATCGCTCTTGAGTGTCAGTTGGTCACCCTCTACACTGTAAGTGCCAACTAACTCGATGCGCATGGTCATGTTGCCTATTTCTTCATCAGTGGCATCGATGACCACACGGATGTTAGCTGTCTTGTCCTTGTTGAAACCAAGGGTAAAAGCTACAGACTGCTCTTCATCGGCGAAGGTGGTGACCCACTCGCCCTGCACATCCTGAGCCGAAAGCTTACCGACCGTCATGACGGTCATCAGCAATAATAACAGTACTTTTTTCATATTTCTCGGGTTTTTAACTATAATATTATTTTACTTTTTTACTTTTTTACTTTTTTACTTCTACTCCTTGATATTCGGTTCTTCCAGTCCGATGCCTTTCTTGCGGTCAACCACCTTCAGCACCAAACCGAGGACAAGTGCTGCCACTCCGAGGCAGGCCAGCATGATGAGTGGCCAGGTATAGTCAAGGGCGGTCGGGTCGGTCACCCCTTCATTGGTACTGTCGAGCACCTTGCCGATGAGCAGGGGGAAGAGCCACAGACCGATGTTCTGTATCCAGAAGATAAGCGCATAGGCCGAACCGATAATCTTGGCATCCACCAGTTTGGGTACGCTGGGCCACAACGAAGCGGGAACCAGCGAGAACGAGGAACCGAGCACCAGGATTGTGATGTATGCGATGATAATGCCGCCCACCGTGCTGCCTTTGAACATAGGCAGCACGAAAGCGAATGTCAGGTGGCAACCGATGAGCAGGAGCGAGCCCAATACAAGCATGGTCGCAGCCTTGCCCTTATGGTCAACATAACTGCCCAGAATGGGGGTGATGCCCATAGCCAAGAGGGGGAAGACCGCAAAGATGGCTTCTGCCGACTGGCGCATATAGCCCATATAGCAATAGACGATGAGTGCGATGACCGACACACCGAGCAGTCCGTATTTTGTGCTGCTCTTCTTTTGGAAATTGCTGGCGAAAGCCGTAGCCGCCACAACCAGCATGATGATGAACTGCACGATGGTGACCGACTGACTGGCCCAGAATGTGCCTTCAGCGGGTGGGGTAAGCGTCAGGTTGCATTGGAGCATATTGACCGCATATTTCTGGAAGGGGAAGATGGCGGAATAGTAAAGCACGCAAAGCAGTGCCACGAGCCAGAAACCGCTGGAAGTGAGTATCTGTCCCAGGTCGCTGATTTTGAACGGGTCGTTTTTCTCTTCTGCCTCACCGGTCTGGCTGTCAAGTTTACGGTCCATAAAGAAATAGACGATAAACATGATGAGTGCAATCATTAGCAACACCACACCGAAAGCCACCGAGCGGCTCACGCTGACATGGCCGCCCAACTTGGCAAAGAAGGGCGAGAATATCATACAGGTGGCCACACCCAAACGTGCCAGAGCCATTTCGGAACCCATGGCCAATGCCATCTCACGTCCCTTAAACCATTTCACGATACCACGGCTCACAGTGATGCCTGCCATCTCACAACCACAACCGAAAATCATGAAGCCACAGGCGGCGAACTTAGCCGAAGCTGGCATGCCCTCATAGAAGGGTGATACGCCCAATTCGTCGAACACGGGGATGTAGTTGAGGTTGTCGGTGAACCACTGTTGCAGTCCGCTTTCGGCGAAAGAATCGGTCACGGCATACCATTTGATGATGGCACCCACAAGCATCACGGCTCCGGAGAGCACGGCGGTGAAGCGCACGCCCATCTTGTCGAGGATGATACCGGCGAAGATGAGGAAGAAGACGAACACGTTGAGGAACACCTCCGACCCTTGCATGGTGCCAAAGGCGGTAGAATCCCATCCGCGTTCCGACAGCATCAAGTCTTTGATGGGTGAGAGGATGTCCATGAAGATGTAGCTGCAGAACATGGCCAGTGCCAGAAGCAGCAGAGCGGTCCACCGCATGCCGGCGGAATCGCGCAATGTTTTTTTGATTTTGATAATGTCTGACATATTTTTTGTTGACAAGTTTTCGTTTTGGGAGTTTGGGAGTTTAGGAGTTTGGGAGTTTAGGAGTTTAGGAGTTTAGGAGTTTGGGAGTTTAGGAGTTTGGGAGTGTAGGAGTGTAGGAGTTTGGACAATAGTCCATTTATTGAGTAATCATAACGTTCAACGTTCAATGTTCAACGTTCAATGTTCAACGTTCACCGTGGCGACAGCCAGCGGTCGAGCCAATTAAAATAGGTGCGCTGCCAGAGTATGCCGTTCTGGGGCTTCAGCACCCAGTGGTTCTCGTCGGGGAAGATGAGCAGTTGTGCTTCGATGCCGCGCAGACGGGCTGAATTAAAGGCGCCCATGCCTTGGTTGGCATTGATGCGGTAGTCTTTCTCGCCGTGGATGCAGAGTATGGGAGTGTCCCACTTATCTACAAACTTATGCGGAGAGTTGTTGTAGGTTTTCTTGGCATCGGCAGTCTTGTCTTTGTTCCAATAGGCATCATCGTACTCCCAGTTCGAGAACCAAACCTCTTCGGTGTCAGTGTACATCGAGGCCAGGTTGAAGGCACCATCATGGGCAATGAAGCACTTGAATCGTTTCTCATGGTGTCCGGCTAAATAATAGACGGAGAATCCGCCGAACGAGGCACCTACGGCTCCGAGACGGTCACGATCCACATAGGGCAGCGTGTTGCAAGCATCGTCGATGGCCGTCAGGTAGTCGTCCATGCACTGTCCGGTCCAGTCGCCTGAGATTTGTTCGCACCATTCACTGCCAAAGCCGGGCAGTCCGTGGCGGTTGGGAGCCACGATGACATAGCCGTGCGACGCCATAATCATGAAGTTCCAGCGGTAGCTCCAGAATTGGCTCACAGGACTTTGCGGTCCTCCTTCGCAGAAGAGCAGGGTGGGATATTTCTTCGACTCGTCGAAGTGGGGCGGAAGAATAATCCAGTAAAGCATATTCTTGCCGTCGGTCGTTGTCACCCACCGCTGTTGGATGGTGATGTCGGCCAGTTGGTCGAAGATATGCTTGTTCTCGGCGGTGATTTGTTCTATTTTCGTCTTTTTGAGTTCTTTCCCCGGGGTCACCACATAGAGGTCGGCGGCGGCCTTGTAGCTGTGACGCTCGGCCAAGATGTGCTTGCCATCGTTGAGCATCTTCAGCGAACCGAAGTCGGCCCAGTCGTCGGTGAGTTGTTTCACCTCGCCTTTCCATGTGATGGCATAGAGATTCTCCGTGGCATGCCATACGCCGATGAAATAAATGATAGCATCTTTGGTGTCCGACCAGCAGAACTCATCGACATTGGAGTCGAACGACTCAGTGATGTATTTCTTTTCGCCCGTAGCGAGGTCATAGACGCAAAGACGGTTGCGGTCGCTCTCATAACCATCGCGCTCCATGCTCAGCCAGGCGAGATATTTTCCGTCGGGCGAGAATTGCGGATTGGTGTCGTAACCGGGATTGTTTTTCAGGTTCTCGGGCGCATTCACGGCTTGATTCTTCAGCGTCTTGGTGGGGTCCACTGCTGGCGCCTGATAACCCTCTGGTTTGCAGAGGTTTTTGGTTTTACCACTTCCGATGTCATAGAGATAGATGTCGGTGTCGGTCGAGATGGCGTATGCCACACCCTCTTTCTTACGGCAGGTGTAGGCAACCTGTTTTGAGTCGGTGCTCCAGTCCAGTTGCTCGATGCCGCCGAAGGGGGCTGTGGGGCATTCGTAGGGCTCGCCCTCCATGATGTCTTTGCCCTCATTGATGCCATCAGCTGATACATCGGCCACGAAGGGGTGGGGGATGCTCTCCACATAATGATCCCAGTGACGGTAGTTGAGGTCGGTCACCAGTCGTCCGGTAGCTTTGGGCAGGTCTGCGGGGTTCTCCATGATGCTGCCGTGGTAGGGCAGCGACTTGATGAGGATGACGTGACGGCCGTCGGGCGAGAATTTGAATCCTTCAATCTCGGTCGCATCGTGTGTCAATTGTCGGCGGTCCGTGCCGTCGGGATTCATGGACCACAGCTGGCCGTCGAAAAGAAATGCCAGTCGTTTGCCGCCCTCAATCCATGCCGGGTCGGTCTCGTTTTTGGCACTTTTGGTCAACCGCTTGTTGTTTTTGCCGTTAGCATCCATCATGTAGATGACATGGTGGCTTTTGTTCTCTTTCACACTGTAGTATGCCACCGTGTAAGCAATCTGCTTGCCGTCGGGCGATGGCGTATAAGCACCGATGCGCCCCATGGCCCACAGTGCTTCCGGGGTCATGAGGTCGCTCTCAAGTGTGATATTGTTTTTACCGATGTTCACGTCTTGCGCTTGTGTTTCGATGGTGCCGCAGAGCGTCAGCAGGACAGCGGCTAAAAGTGTCTTTTTCATGTTATTATCGGTTTTACCTTCTCTTCCTCTTTTCCATCTCCTCGCGGCGGCGTTGCATCTCTTGCTGTTGTCTCTGCATGGCCTCGAGGCGGGCAGCCAGGCCCTTGGTCCTTTGGGGGTTGTCCTTGTTCTTCTCATAGTTGGCCTCGAGGATGGCAAGCAGTTTTGCATCATCGGTGGTCTTGCGCAGTGTCCACATGATGGCGGCACTGAAGAAGAGCGAGATGAAGTAGTAGAAGTTCAGACCGGCAGAGTAGTCGTTGAAGATGAAGAAGAACATGACGGGCATGAGGAACATCATCCATTGGAACATCTTCATCTGTTGTGCTTGGCTGCCCACCATCTGGTCGCGTTGCTGGCGCATGGTCATCCATGAGTAGAGCAGGTTCGACACGCAGAAGAGGATACAGGTGAGCGACAGGTGGTCGCCGATGAGCCAGACGTTGTTGCCCCACTCAAACACGGGGTCGTAGGTGGAAAGGTCGTTAATCCACAAGAAACTCTCGCCACGCAACTGGATGGCATTCGGCACGAAGTTGAACATGGCAATCCAGATAGGCATTTGGACGAGCATGGGCAGACAGCCACCCATGGGGCTTACACCGTATTGCGAATACATCTGCATCATAGCCTGCTGTTTCTTCATCTGGTCTTCGGGCTTGTCGTATTGTTTGGTGGCCGCGTCGAGTTTGGGTTTCAGCACACGCATCTTGGCCGAGCTCATGTAACTCTTCTTGACCAACGGGTAAGTGATGAACTTGAGTAGCAAGGTGATGATAATCAGCACGATACCCATGTTGAGATGCATGTTGGTAAGCCAGTCAAACACATAGAGCGTAAACCAACGGTTGATGACACGGAAGAGAGGCCATCCAAGATAAACCAGGCGCTCCATCTCCAGGTCTTTGCCAAATTCGCTCTGTTTTTCCACGTCTTTCAACAGTTGGAAATCATTGGGGCCGTAATAGAACTCCAGTTGGGTGGGCTGCTTGCCCGTCGGGTCGAACGATGTTTCCAACTGGGCATGGTATTGTTTCAGATAGCCCGATTCTTTTTGCATCAACCGGCTGGTCAGCTTTGAATGAGCCGCAAAGTCGGTTTTGGCAATCATCATCGAGCTGAAGAACTGGGTTTTAAAGGCCACCCAGTCGAGCGACTCTTCTAAATCCTCATCGATGACATCTTTCGCCTCGCTCAGGTTGTCAGTGCTGGAGTCTTTCTCCTTATAAGTAAGTGAAGCATAGCGGTTTTCAAATGAGAAACCGCGCTCCTGTTGGCGGCATTTTTCTTGCCAGTCGATAATCAGCGAGTTGGCCTTGGCCGAGAACAGGTTCTCCATGCCTACGGCTTGCAGACTGTAGTGAAGCATATAGTCATCGCCCAGGCGATAGGTCATCACCAACTGTCGTCCTTCGCCTGCATCGGCCGTGAGTGTCAATGTCTTCGGGGTCACCTCCGAGGGGGTGAAGAAGAGGTCGGCGGTGCGTATGTTATGCTCCTTACCCTCGATAATGAACTCCAAGCTCTGTTCCGTCTCGTCGAAGAGCGTCACGCCTTGTTCGGTGGTTGAGGGCTTGCTGCCTTTGATGAGGGCATAGTTGTTTTTATGTCCTTTGATGAATGCTTTGGTCACCGTTCCGCCTTTGGTGTTGACGGTGAGTTGCAGACTGTCGTTCTCGAGCACGATGTCTTGTGCTGTGCCGCTGAGCGCTTGATGGAAGAGGGCGGTAGTGTCTTTTTTCGCTTCTTCGATGGCCTCTGCCTGTTTCTGTTCTTGCGCCTTGCGCTCTTCGGCGGCTTTCTTTTGCTCTGCAGCCAGTTTTTCTGCCTGCTCCTGTTGAGCCTTGATTTGTTCCTCTGAGGGTTTGCTCCACCAGCTGAATCCAATGAGTACAGCTGCGATGAGCACAAATCCGATAACTGTATTTTTATCCATGTTTTGTTTGTAAAGTTTCTAAAACTCGTTTTAGGCTGCAAAGTTAGCAATTTTTTATCTATTAAAGAGGTCAAAAGAGAAAATAATTACCATTTAGGCCGATAATTTGTTTTTTTTCGTTAACTTTGCCGTGTGAATAGCCGTTTTCGATTGAAATCATCAACACTAAAATACAAGAAAAGTCATGAAAATGAAACATCTTTTAGCCGTCTTGCTCTTGTTGTCGGCCGTCTCTGCCGAGGCTCAGGTCAGCCGTTGGTTCAGCAGGTATGCCAAACCTCAGACAGAATCGCAAATCGTCAAGCAGTATGCCGACTCGCTCAGTTATTATAAGGCACAACTCGAACAGTTGCAGCAACAGAACGAGCAACTCATGGCACAGCAAGGCTATCTCACCGGTAACCCCAATCTGTATCGGTTGTTTGCCCCGACCACGTTCTATCATGATGTGGCCGCACAGCAATTGACACTTGATATGGATAACGCAGGGAGTAATGTGGATGTTGAAAACAAAAATGTGAACGATGCCCTGATGAATATCTATTTAAGCCGTCCCGACCTGGTGATAAACAGCGAAGACAGGTTGGCTGCCGTGGGTACCGTGAACACCGAGATTGATACCCCAGTTATCCAGAATGTGGAATTGGTGGAGAAGGTGGACGAGACTCCCCAGACACCCGATGAGGAGGCACCCGTGGAGGTGATGGTGACGAAACCCAATTTCTGGACGTTTAAAGGTGATTATTATCTGCAGTTCCTGCAAAATTATATTTCGGGCAACTGGTATAAAGGCGGTGAGAGCAACTACTCACTGTTGGCGTCAGCCACCATTGAGGCCAACTACAACAACAAGCAGAAAGTGAAGTGGGACAATAAGTTAGAGACGAAAATCGGTTTCCAAACCTCGAAGGCCGACAGTCTGCACACGTTTAAGACGAGCGAGGACTTGATTCGTCTGACGAGCAACCTTGGACTGCAGGCCTCCAAGAAGTGGTATTACACGTTGCAATTGATTGCGTGGACACAGTTCTCACGTGGATTCAAGAACAACGACTCCCGTATCTATTCCGACTTCTTCTCACCCTTTAAACTCAACCTCTCATTGGGTATGGACTATAACGTGGAGGCGTTTAACAAGAAACTAAAAGGTAAGGTGCATCTGGCTCCTTTGGCTTATAATTTCCAATTCGTCGGTCGGCGTGATTTGCAGAAAGCTTTCGGACAAGAAGGTAAATATTCCATGCACGATATCGGTTCGCAGATGTTGGCTGAGTTGGAGTGGGTGTTCAGCGACAATATCAAATGGAAGACACGATTCTTCGCATTTACCTCTTACAAACGTGTGGAGATGGAGTGGGAGAATACGTTCACCTTCCAATTCAACAAATATATCTCGTCGAACATCTTCATCTATCCCCGTTTCGACGACAATGTGGCACGTGACGACCACCACGGCTACTTCCAATTCAAGGAGTTTGCCTCGCTCGGATTCAGTTATTCATTTTAAGGCTTGGGAGTTTGGGAGTTTAGGAGTTTGGACATTAGTTGTTTGGGAGTGAAGGAGTGAAGACAATAGTTCATTTGGCTCAGCCATCAAAAATAATAGAGACGCCACTCGATGCGGCGTCTCTATTTCGTTTGATATCCTTCGATTTTAAAGTCTAATCAGTTGGCCTTAGTTGGACTTTTCGTTCGTCCTTTTTATTCTGTCTCTTTCATCTCGCCCTCGACATAGATGCGGGTGAGTTCCACCGCACCATTCGTGCGTACGGTGACAGATTTCTTGAAGTGGCCGCCCATCTTGCCGGTGCCGTTATAGGTCACCTTGATGGTACCCTTCTCGCCAGGAGCAATCGGGGTCTTGGTGTAGGTGGGTACGGTGCAACCGCAACTGGCCACAGCCTGATTGATGACCAATGGGGCTTCACCCACATTGGTGAATGTAAACGTACATTCCTGCACGGGTTCTTTGTCGGTGAACGTGCCGAAATTGTGTACTACTTTGTCAAATTTAATTTCCGCCTGTTTTTGTGCTTGGGCGAATGCCATGCCGCCTATCAGCAGCAGTGTCATCAGAATATATTTCTTCATCGTCTTATTTGATTTTAAAACGTTTGATTCGAAAACTTTGGTGCAAATGTAGTCTTTTTTGATGAATAATGAACAAACCTCACCGAGTTTTGTCGATTTTTAACATGCTTATACATTTAAAAACGAATAATCACATCCTTCGCGTTGTTTTTCTCGATTTTTTTCGATGGTTTCAGAAAATATTGCTAAATTTGCAGTCAAAACTGATACCATGCACATCGCCATAGCAGGAAATATTGGTAGCGGAAAGACCACGCTCACGACGATGCTCGCCCGTCACTACGGGTGGGAACCGCAGTTCGAACCCGTGGATGTCAATCCCTACCTTGATGATTATTATAAGGATATCGCGCGGTGGTCGTTTAATTTGGAAATCTATTTCCTGAAACAGCGTTTTCGCGACCTTATCGATATCTCCAACTCAGATAAAACGGTCATCCAAGACCGAAGTATCTTCGAGGGGGTGTATGTGTTCACAGCCAATAACTATGACATGGGCAACCTCTCCGACCGCGACTACGAGACGTATATGGGACTGTTTGAGTCGATGATGACCGCGGTGCGCTATCCCGACCTGATGATTTATCTGCGGGCTTCGGTTCCCCATCTGGTGGGGAACATCCAAAAGCGCGGGCGCGACTATGAGCAGACCATGAAAATTGATTACTTGGAAAACTTGAATCGGCGTTACGAAGACTTCATCTACAATCAGTACAAGGGCGATGTGCTCACCATCGATGTGGACCAACTCGACTTCCTCCATCGACCGAAAGACTTCTCCTATATTCTCGACCGCATCGACGCACGCCTCTTCGGACTCTTTAGTGAAACTCAATCCTCATTATAGAACCCTCAACCTTCATCCCTCAACCCTTATCCCTCAACCCTCATTATGCATATAGCAGTAGCAGGAAACATTGGCAGCGGTAAGACCACACTTACCCGCATGTTGTCAAAACGTTACGGGTGGACACCACGATACGAACCCGTAGATAACAACCCCTATCTGAGCGACTTCTACGCCGACATGGAGCGGTGGTCGTTTAATCTGCAAATCTATTTCCTCAACAAGCGGTTCCGCGAAGTGGTGGAAATATCGAAGTCTGACGACATCATCATCCAAGACAGGACCATCTTTGAGGATGCCTGTATCTTTGCCCCCAACCTGCATGGCATGGGAATGATGAGCGACCGCGACTTCGATAATTATTCCGACCTCTTCGGGTTGATGATGTCGCTCGTCAGTTTGCCCGACCTGATGATATACATCCGGAGCACCGTACCCAACCTGATCGCTCAGATAGCCAAGCGTGGACGTGACTACGAGCAGAGCATCCGCATCGACTATCTGCAAGGTCTGAACAAACGCTATGAGGACTGGATTGCGGGATACAAGGGCAAATTGCTCATCGTTGACGGCGACACCTGCAAATTCGGTGAGAATCCATCCGACTTCGAGCAGGTCACCGACCGCATCGACTCCCTGCTCTATGGCCTCTTCCCTTTCGAAGAATAAGACTTTTTAATAGTGAACATGAAACTAATCGTATTTGATGCCGACGATACCTTGTGGGACTGCCAGTCGCATTTTGAGGTCGTCACCGACAAATGTTGCGAACTGCTTGCGGACTATGCCGATGCGCAAACGGTGCGCGACAGCCTGTTTCAAACCGAGCGTGCCAACATGCCTGACTTGGGCTTCGGCACGAAGGCATTCACCCTTTCTTTGGTGGAGAATGCCATCAAGGTGACGAAAGGACAAGTGAATGCCGACACGCTCTTGCAGATACAGATGTTAGGTCGTGAATTGCTGCACCTGCCAGCCACACCATTACCTGGGGTGGAGGAGTCGTTGCGTGTGCTGGCTGATGATGGCCGTTATCGTATGGTGCTTTTTACGAAAGGTGAATTGCTCGACCAACAGGCCAAAGTGCGGCGGTCGGGGCTTGAGCATTTCTTCGAGCGGGTGTTTATTGTGAGTGATAAGACACAGCAAGCCTACCGGCAGTTGTGCAATGACTGTCGCGTGAGTCCCAATGAGATGGTGATGGTGGGCAATTCATTCAAGAGCGACATCGTTCCTGCGCTGGCCGTGGGTGCCTCTGCCGTCTATATCCCGTTTCATGTGACGTGGGCGTTAGAACACGCTGAGACCTTCGATCACGAACGCCTTTGGAAAATCAATCGTTTCGATGAATTACTGAAGATTCTGTTGTGACGAAATTTTCGGTGTCATTTTTTTCGTTATTCCGTTATCCCGTTATTTCGAATTTCGATATTACGTATCCCTTTAAATCATCATCCATCATCCTGTTCATTCGTCATTTCTTCATTTCTTCATGGATTCTTTAACTCCAGAGCAGCGTCATCGTAATATGGCGGCGGTGAAGTCGAAGAACACCAAACCTGAGATGCTGGTGCGCCGCTACCTCTTCAGCCGTGGATTCCGCTACAGACTCAACAATCCGCGGTTGCCGGGGCATCCCGACCTCGTGCTGCGTCGCTATCGCACGTGCATCTTCGTTAACGGCTGTTTCTGGCATGGGCATGAGGGCTGCGATGCCTATCGTATCCCCAAGACCAACACCCCTTTTTGGGAGACGAAGATACGGCGCAACCGTGAGCGCGATTTGCGGGTTCAGCGCGAATTGGCCGCAATGGGATGGCATTGCCTCACCGTTTGGGAGTGTGAACTGACGAAGGAACGACGTGAACAGACCCTCCGTTCGTTGGCTTTCACCCTCAATCGCATCTTCCTTCGCGACCATTCTACTCCGTCCTATTCCCGTTTGGAAGAGGAAGGCCAATTCGAACAAGCGGCGGAGATTTCACCCCAAAATTGAAAAGGATGGCGAGGTGTCTCCTTTACCGTCTTTAACCTCTTCAATGTATAATCAATGAACTTAACTGCTTGACAGTGAAGGTGTTTTGTCAAAAAAATATTTATTAAAATATAACAAAAAGTGTTAATTTATTAGTGCTGGTTTTTTGTTTCTCCTAATTTTATTCGAATTTTGCAAATTATATCATTATTTTTTTGGAGAAATAACTGATAATTGCTAACAATTCATAGCAGATTATAGATAATTGATAACTAATATCTAACAACTAATGTTAAATAGACTTAATATTGTATTTCTTTTCCTGATGCTTTGTGTGGCAGGTATGAACGCGCAAACACAAACGCAAACGCATGCTGAAGCTACTAGTCAGAAATGGCAAGGTATAGATGTCGATACTGTGTTGAACAATCCTTCGTACCCTGATG
>CAMJFC010000030.1 GCA_946404865.1 uncultured Prevotellaceae bacterium | reverse complement strand
AGTGTATCTATCGTAGCTATTACATCTATTATGGCAGAAACGTCACCTTACAGTGCTGAGGAGTCGGAGGAATACCGCGCCATCATTAATGAAAAACTGGCGTTGGCTCGTCGTGATTATAGTCAAATGATGCGGCAACTGATGAATGCCGACGGTAATGATGTGGACGACACGTCACCCACCTATAAAGTGTTGGAAGAGGGAAGTGCGACACAGAGTAAAGAAGAACTGATACAGTTGGCATCGCGTCAGCAGAAGTTCATACAAGGACTGGAGGCTGCCCTTATCCGCATCAATAACAAGACCTATGGCATCGACCGTATCACAGGTGAACTGATACCCAAAGAACGTTTGCGTGCTGTACCTCATGCAACCTTGAGCGTGGCCTCAAAAATCGCGAGGAAGAAATAAAGGATGAAAGAATATAGTGTGAGAAGACGCATCACATGGGTTTTCCTGCTGATTGTGGCTTTGTTGGTTGTCGACCAGGTTATAAAAATCTGGGTGAAGACGCATATGCCCTTGCATGACTCCATCCATATCACGGACTGGTTCTATATCAGTTTCATCGAGAACAATGGCATGGCATACGGCATGACCTTTATAAATAAGGTCGTACTGAGCGTGTTCCGTATCATCGTATCGACTGTCGTGGCGGTATATATCATCAAGCAAATCAAGAGGCATGCCCGGACACTTTATGTGGTCTTGTTGGCTCTCATCTTTGCCGGAGCTGCCGGGAATATCTTCGACTGTATGTTCTACGGTCTCTGCTTCTCGGAATCTACCCCCTTCCAAGTGGCGCAGTGTGTTCCGTTTGGAGAGGGGTATGCCTCGTTCTTGCAGGGCAGGGTGGTTGACATGTTCTATTTCCCCATCATCGACACGCACTTGCCTGAGTGGTTACCTATTTGGGGAGGGGAGCACTTCATCTTCTTCAGTCCCGTCTTCAATTTCGCGGATGCGTGTATCAGTGTCGGTGTAGTGGCCTTACTGCTCTTCTGCCGTAAAGAGTTGGGTACCATCTCTTTTTCAAAGTCGAAAGATAAAGAAAACGAGGGGGAAGGCCAAACGGCTGAAACCGACAAGGAGTCTGAACCTCAATAAGTGAAAGATGGTCAAACCTACTCGCCTATATCTATTACATGGATGTCTGTACCTCTTTCTGATGGCTTGCTTCGGATGCAAACCCTCGGTTCCGAGTGATTACATTCAACCGGGCGATATGGAAGATTTGCTTTACGACTATCATCTGGCCGATGCCATGGCGATGAATCAGAACAGCGGACAGGATATGTCGTACTACAGAATGTTATATAGAGAGGCGGTTTTGAAAAAATATAACATCACACAGGCAGAGTTTGACTCATCACTCGCTTATTATTACCGCGACACGGAACGGTTGAAGGACATCTACACAAGTCTGTCGAAACGTTTCTCGGAAGAGGCTGTCGCATTAGGCGCATCGGCCAATGATATCAATCTTTACAGCTCTGAAGGCATCAAAGGCGATACTGCTAATGTGTGGGTGTCAGGGCGTACGACTATCCTCTTGCCTCAGGCTCCCGACAATCTCATCTCCTTCATGGTGCCGGTGGATACCGCTTACCATGAAGGTGACAGGATGATGCTTAATTTCGATGCGCAATACGTCATCCAGGAAGGTAGCCGCGATGCCATGGCAATGCTGGCGGTTCGATTTGAGAATGACAGTGTTGTTAAACAAATGATGAACATTTCTTCCAATACACACTACTCTTTGCAACTCACCGACCAAGCACATCTCGGAATCAAAGAAGTGAGGGGATTTGTGACATTGCCGCCAGTGGCCAACAACCAGTCCACAATGAAGGTGTTGTGCTTGTATAATTTGAAATTGGTCAGGATGCATGAGATAGCTAAGCCTGTAGAGGATGATGATGTGAATAAAGACAATCAAGAGTTAACGCGTTTGCCGCATCACTCTGAAAAGGCCGATTCAACGGATAAGGATGCTCCCGTGCCCAATGACTCTGCGCCAAAGGCTGTCAATAATGTTCCTCCCAGACCAATCGGAAGCCCCAAAACGAACTGAGCATGAGAAGAGTCGCTGCACATTGTGTCATCACTCCCTCACAGTCATACCAGCAGGCTGTGGTCGTGTTGAGTGACGGGGCGGTCGTGGAGATCTTCACTTTCACGGAGGAATTGCCAGCGACGGAATGGTTGGGTGGCACCATCTACGTCGAGCCGGATGAAAATGGTATCCTTAGAGCCTACCAAGACGGAGTACAATTATAAGCATATCTTTTACCATTCACCTTATACATCTTACCTACCACCTCTTAATTCAAACATCAAACCTTAAACCTCAAATTTATATGTTAAGCGTTAATGAATTAGAAGACAGATTGATAGATCTGGCATTCGCCGAAGATATTGGCGATGGTGACCACACCACATTGTGTTGCATCCCTGATGATGCGATGGGACGTTCACACCTGCTCATTAAAGAGGATGGTGTACTTGCCGGCGTAGAAATGGCCAAAAAGGTGTTTGCACGGTTTGACCCTGAATTGAAGGTCGAAGTGCTGATTGAAGATGGAACGGAAGTCCATGTCGGTGATATCGCTATGATTGTGTCGGGCAAAATACAGAGTTTGCTACAGACCGAACGGCTCATGCTTAATATCATGCAACGCATGAGTGGTATTGCCACCATGACGCGTAAGTATGTGAAACGACTGGAAGGGACACATACCCATGTCCTCGATACACGTAAGACAACACCGGGACTCCGCATGCTCGAAAAACAGGCCGTGAAGATTGGAGGCGGTGTCAACCACCGTATCGGACTCTTTGATATGATTCTTCTCAAAGACAATCATGTGGACTTTGCGGGTGGAATCTCCAATGCCATCAACCGCTGCCACGATTATCTGAAACAAAAAGGTCTTGACCTGAAAATCGAAATCGAGGTTCGCAATTTTGACGAGTTGCAGCAAGTGCTCGATTGTGGAGGTGTCAACAGAATCATGCTTGACAATTTCTCTGTAGAGAATACGAAGAAAGCAGTGGACATCATCGCAGGAAAGTATGAGACTGAGTCAAGTGGCGGCATCACGATTGATACCATCCGCGATTATGCAGAGTGCGGTGTCGATTATGTGTCGGTAGGTGCTTTGACTCATTCCGTCAAAGGATTGGATATGAGCTTTAAGGCATGCTAATCGCCAATTTTCTGCTCGCGGCACTCACATTTATCTCTCCTGTCAAATATGACGTCTCTTTGGCAGGTAATTTCGGCGAACCCCGTCCCAACCATTTCCACGGCGGATTGGACATTAAAACACAAAGGGAGGAGGGCAAACCCGTGCACGCTGTGGGCGACGGGTTCGTCTGTCGAGTCACCGTGTCAACTACAGGCTACGGCAATGCGGTTTATGTGCGTCATCCTGACGGACATACAACGGTTTATGCGCATTTACAACGGTTTGCTCCTGCCATCGAGGCCAAGGTGAAGAAATGGCAATATGAGCACCACTCATGGGCTGCCGATGTGTCGTTCAAGGCGACCGACTGCCCGGTGTCTCAAGGTCAGGTCATCGCCTTGAGCGGCAATACAGGTTCAAGCATGGGACCGCATCTCCATCTTGAGTTCCATCAGTCAGATACGTGGGACTTGTTCGACCCATTGGAATTCATTCCTTCACTGCTACGTGACGGGAAAGCCCCTGAGGTACATGGCTTTATGGCTTATCCTATCGCAGGAAAAGGAGTTTTTTGTGGTAAGCCATCGAAGATGCGCTTCAAACCGTCAGCACTTGATTCTGTTCGTTTGGAAGCATGGGGTGAAGTGGGATTTGGCATATTTGCTGATGATTACATGGAAGATTCCCCCAACTTCTACGGCATACGTCATACAACCCTTTATGTTGATGACAAAGAGGTCTTCAAAAGCGATGTCAATGGCATTCCTGTTAAATCCAACCGTATGGTGAATTCTTGGGGTGACTACGACGAATACAGAAAAGAAAAACACTGGTATCTGAAGTCCTTTGTTGATCCGGGTAATACATTGCCTTTCCTTCATACGGATGCCAATCGTGGCATCGTCCGTTTTGATCAGGAACGCGATTATCATATTCGTTATGAACTCAGCGATTATTTCGGCAATGTTGTCACATACCGTTTTGTTGTCAAAGGATGTCGTATGGAGATACCGCCACGTCAACTGGCTGAAGGTGAGATCTTGATGAAACATGATGAGTCATCATTTGTACAACAGGGTTTCAACTTGTCTATTCCACAAGGTGCATTGGCTGATGATGTGGTCATTTCGCCCCGTGATTCTATAGGCACCTATGCCCGGGCACGTCAGATATCGCGTAAGTCGCTGCCGCTGTTGGTGCCGGCTCAATTGTCAATGTCTGTCAGCAGACAGGTTGATGATGTGAACAAACTCTACATTGCCGCTGATGGTCATAGCATCGGTGGGGAATATCAAAACGGATGGGTGGTTGCGCCTGTGCTCGACATCGGACAGATGTTCTCTGTAGAGTATGATGACGAACCACCTCATATTGAGCGTACCGATGATACACGAGAAGGTGTTTTTGTCCTTCAAGTGGAAGACAAGGAGACGGGTGTGGCTTCCGTTGAAGCTGCTGTTGACGGAAGGTTTGTGCTCTTTGCCCCAGTGGGTCATACCAAACGATATACCTGTCAACTAAAGAACACACCTATACGAAGGACGGGGAAGATGCGTACCTTGACGTTTCAAGCCCGTGACAACCGGGGCAATCAAAGTGTATATACAACGACATTTAAATACTAATAGGATGAGAAAGTCCATTTTGTTTTTGTTCATGCTGGTAGCGGGTTCTACCGTCGCTTGTACCAATTTTATTGTGGCGAAAGGTGCCTCGACCGATGGGTCGGTTATCTGTTCGTACAATGCCGATGATTACGGCATGTTTCAATATCTCTGCCATTATCCTGCCGGCAACCATGCTCCAGGCACGATGCGGAAGATATATGACTGGGATACGGGGGAATATCATGGGGAGATACCCGAAGCCCCTGTCACCTATAACGTCATTGGTAACATCAATGAGTATCAGCTTACCATCGGTGAGACAACTTATGGCGGACGTGAGGAGATGGTTGACTCGACTGGTATTCTCGATTATGGGTCGCTCATCTATATTGCTCTCCAGCGTTCACGCACAGCACGTGAGGCCATAGAGGTGATGACTACACTGGTCAATACCTACGGGTATAACTCTGAAGGAGAGACATTCACCATCTGCGACCCCAATGAAGCTTGGATTATGGAGATGATGGGAAAGGGTCCCGGCAGCAAAGGTGCAGTATGGGTGGCCATGCGCATCCCTGATAATGCCATCTGTGCTCATGCCAATCAGAGTCGTATCACCAAGTTCAACATGAAGGACAAGAAAAATGTGCTTTATGCCAAAGATGTGGTGAAATATGCACGGCAGATGGGATGGTTTGAAGGTAAGGATGCTGACTTCAGTTGGAATGAGGCGTATGCCAAACCTGATTTCGGAGGTAGACGTTACTGCGAGGCACGTGTTTGGAGCTTCTTCAACCATTTTGCTGATGACTTTGACCGCTTCCTGCCTTTTGCTTTGGGTAAGGAGAAAAATGCCGAACCGATGCCTTTGTGGATTGTGCCCAACAAAAAAGTGAGCGTACAGGATGTGGAAGCGTGTATGCGCGACCATTACGAGGGTACACCGTTCGCACTCGACCAAGATATCGCACAGGGTATATGGAACATGCCATACAGACCTACACCTCTATCGTATGAAGTTGACGGTGTCAAGTGTTTTAATGAACGCCCCACCTCTACACAGCAAACGGGTTTCTCATACGTCAGTCAGATGCGTGCATGGCTGCCGCGACAGATTGGAGGCATCTTGTGGTTCGGCAACGACGACGGCAATATGGTGGCTTACACCCCCGTTTACTGTGGTATGACAGAGCGTCCCGAGTGCTATAACACACCGGGGGCTGATGGTGTGACTTTCTCTGACAAGAATGCGTTTTGGGTATGCAACTGGGTCAGCAACATGGTGTATCCGCGTTATTCTCAGATGTTCCCGTCGCTACAAGAAGTGCGCGACTCGCTCGAGACGTCTTATTTCGAAGCGCAACCGCGTATTGAGGCTCGTGCCCAACAGTTGTACCAACAAGACGAGGCCGCTGCCTTGAAATATCTGAACGACTACAGTGTGGAGAAAGCCCAGCAGATGATTGCACGTTGGCGCCAACTGGCTATTTATTTGATAGTCAAATACAATGACATGGCTGTGAAACCGGAAAAAGATGGTAAATTCCAACTTACGGCCACTGGGATGCCTCAACGTGTGGCCCGTCCTGGATATTCTGACTACTTCAAGCGGGAACTCATCAAACAAACTGGTGATAAATACCTTTGTCCTGAGGAATAGGATTCGATTTATGACTCCTGTTAATCTAAAAAAGCCTGCACGCGAACCGTGCAGGCTTCATTTTGGTACAACAAAACCACTACTTATTGATCATCTTCTTGCCGTTCATAATGATGACACCTTTATATGATGCGTCAACACGCTGTCCTGCCAGATTGTAGCGAATGTTGCTCTTTTGTGTCTCTACAAGAATACCTTTAACAGCAGCATTTGCCGGAATTCTCAACTCCACTTTTGTCAGAGTGAAACCAAGCCCTTGGAAACGGAGACCATTTGCTTGCAGGAAGGATAATAAGGCTTCTGTGCCAATAGCACCTTCAAAATGGCTGTTATCTTTTAAGAAATTCTCGATGCCTTGAAGGTCTGAATAATCATTGATATTCTTAAAAATAGGATTGTAATCAGAACCCACGTCTTTTACTGAACAGTAGATGATATCGCCAATTTCTGCAACGTCAAAATACTTCGCAGGAACAGTAGAAGAGACACCCCATCCGTTATAGACCAAACTACCTTCCCATAAGGTCAATGAACCTCCTGGTTCTGGACGTACGGGAACGTCACCACCGTCAGCCACAAATTCTTCTGCAGAGCCAAAATAGATAGCCTCAACGGTGACTTGGGCGGCACCGCCTTGTCCTTGAATGGTCAGTTGCTGTACATGTTGGCCATAAACGTCACCGATACCAATACCGTCGGTTTCTGCGTTACCGTGCGTCATGACGGTCTTCTTGTCAATCTTGATTCCGACAACACCGCTTCCATTCATCTCTGCTGTTGAACTGGCGAAGACCGGTCCCCAATTGGCATTAGACAGCCATTCATCGTAAGTGATACCAAAATTCGGAGAACCTGTGGCGTTCGAATACTTTATCCACACGTAATCAAACGAGGTCATGTCACGGCCAATGGGAATAGAACCTCCTTTGTAGTTCTCTTCCATGATAATCGTAGAACCAGAAATCGTGCAATGATCCCAAGGCGTAAATCCGCTGATGGATATTTCCTCTTTGGCGTTAGCACTCAGAGCCATGAAGGCACCTACAAGAAGAGTAAAAATTTTTTTCATACAATTGTAATTTTAGTTGATAATAAGTTAGATAAAAACTAATGCAAAAGTAATACAAAGTAGTCATTGTTTGCCATGAATTTGCAAAATACATTTTATTAGGAGTTACAAATACATAACAAAATGTTACCCTTTGTCACACATGGCCGACAAAGGGTAATATCCTACGATTAAAATAAGAAAGATTTAGTATTGTCTGAGTGCACCCAACAACTCATTGTTCTCACCGCGTGTGCCTATGGTCACACGCAGACAATTACCGCATAGCGCTATTTTATTCCTGTTTCTGACGATGATGCCGTTCTCCATCAAATAATTGTAGATGGCTTGGGCGTCGGTGACCTTCGCCAAGAAGAAATTCGCCTCGGTGGGATAAACTTCAACACATATCGGCAATTGTTCAAACGCCACAATGACCCGACTTCGCTCCTGTATCAGCATCCGCACCCATTGGTGGGTTTGGTAAGGGTCTTTCAGCAATTCCATGGCTTTGTTTTGCGACAATTGGTTGACGTTATAGGGATATTTCACCTTGTTAAATAAACCAATAATCTCTTTCGAAGCGAAAGCCATGCCCATGCGGATGGCGGCAGCGCCCCATGCCTTGCTCATTGTGTTGAGAACAATCAGGTTGGGGAAACGGTTCAATTGTGTGCGGAATGAAGGCTTTTGCGTAAAATCGCCGTATGCTTCGTCAACGATGACAATACCGGGAAAAGAATTGAGAATGGTCACAATTCCTGAAGGGTCGATGCAATTGCCTGAGGGGTTATTGGGCGAGCATATCCAAATGAGTTTGGTATGCTCATCGCAAGCGTCCAACATCTCTTTGGCATTCATCTCAAACCGCTCGTTCAATTGCACCGCACGGTATTCCACATCATTGATGTCGGCACAAACACGGTACATGCCGTAGGTGGGTTCTATGGCAACTACATTATCTTTTCCCGGTTCGGTGAAACAACGATAGCACAAGTCGATAGCTTCATCACTACCATTGCCCAAGAAAATCTGTTCGGCAGCAACGTTTTTAACTTGTGAAATCACTTGTTTTAAGTCGCGCTGAAGCGGGTCGGGGTAGCGGTTCACCGACGTGTTGAAAGGGTTCTCATTGGCATCCAGAAAAACATGTGCTTCATGTCCGGAATATTCGTCACGGGCGCTGCTATAGGGCTTCAACCGCCAGATGTTGGGTCGTACCAATTCTTCTAAAATCTTCATCATAACAATTCAACATCTCATCATTTAACATTCAACATCCTCACTTTCATAGCTCGGCTGTGGGCAGCCAGTTCTTCGTCTGTGGCCATCCGTTCCACTGCGGCACCGATGCTTCGTATGCCTTCGGTTGTCAGTTCTTGGAAGGTCACTTTTCGGCAGAAACTATCTAAATTCACTCCGCTGTATGCCGTTGCCCAACCGTGTGTAGGCAGGGTGTGATTGGTGCCGCTGGCATAGTCGCCGGCACTTTCACAAGCCCAGGGGCCCAGGAATACACTGCCGGCATTGACCACCATCGATGCCAGTTCAGTATAGTCTTCCGTGTTGAGGATGAGGTGCTCAGGGGCATAGGCATTGCTGAGTGCTATAGCCTCATGGGTGTCTTTCACGAGGATGCTCTTGCTGTTGGCAAGAGCTTTCGTGGCAATATCCTTGCGAGGCAACACAGCCAGTTGGCGCTTGAGTTCATCCTCTACGCGGTTCACCATCTCCTCATCGGTGCAAATCAGAATCACTTGAGAATCAATGCCATGCTCGGCTTGCGACAACAGGTCGGCGGTAACAAATGCTGGATTGGCCGTGGCATCGGCTATCACACACACCTCAGAGGGACCGGCAGGCATGTCAATGGCCACTGCATCTTGGCTGACTTGTTGCTTAGCAGCCATCACATATTGATTACCAGGGCCGAATATCTTATACACCTTGGGGACACTCTCTGTACCATAGGCCATGGCTCCAATGGCTTGTACACCACCGGCCTTAAAGATACGGCTCACACCTGCTATTTTGGCGGCACATAGAATGGCAGGGTGAATTTTACCCTCACGATTGGGAGGCGAGCATAACACGATCTCTCTGCAACCTGCTATCTTGGCAGGCGTGGCCAGCATCAGCACGGTGCTGAAAAGAGGTGCCGTTCCACCGGGAATGTATAATCCCACTTTTTCTATCGCCACGCTTTTCTGCCAGCAAGTGACGCCAGGTGAAGTCTCTATCTTTTTCCCATCAAAGCGCTGAGCCTCATGGAAATGCTTGATATTCTTGAATGCCAGCGTCAGGGCAGCTTTCAACTCAGGTGTTACCATGCGTTGAGCCTCTGCTATCTCTTCATCGCTGACAGCCAAGCCAGCCAAGGATACATGGTCGAACCTTTCTTCATAGCGCTTCACCGCCTCGTCGCCGTTCATTTTCACATCATCGAGAACTTCGCGCACTGTTTTACTCAGCGTGCTGCTGTCTAAATGCGGCCGCTCGCAAAGCGCCTGCCATTCGTTTCGTTCAGGGTATCGTATAATATTCATGTCTTACAAAATCATCTTCTCTATCGGGGTCACCAATATTCCCTGCGCTCCATACTCTTTCAGCTTGCCAATGATTTCCCAAAAGCGTTTTTGGTCTAAGACGGTATGTACAGAACACCATTGGTCGTCAGCCAACGGGATGATAGTGGGACTTTTTAAACCAGGCAAGACATCAATGATGTCTTGGAGACGGTTCTTGGGCACGTTCATCCGAACATATTTCTTATCTTCTGCCTGACGTACAGCCTCGATACGGAAGAGAACTTCGTCCAACACTTTGCGCTTCTCCGCGTCCATGCCTTTATGTCCGATGAGTATGGCTTCACTTTTCATGACGGTCTCCACCTCGCGCAGGTTATTGCTCACCAAAGTGCTGCCACTGCTGACGATATCAAAGATACCATCGGCCAAACCGATGCCCGGAGAGATTTCCACACTGCCAGTGATGACATGTATCTCGCTGTGCACTTGATTCTCATTCAGGTATTGACGCAGAATATTGGGGTAGGAGGTGGCGATTTTCTTACCTTCAAGCCACTCCACGCCGGGATAGTTGATTTCTTTCGGTATGGCAATAGACAGGCGGCATTTGCTGAAACCTAAGCGATAGATGATTTCGGCATCCTCACCTCGTTCCACAAACTCATTCTCACCCACGATGCCAATGTCGGCAACACCCGAAGCCACGCTTTGGGGGATGTCGTCATCACGCAGATAGAGCACTTCCAACGGGAAATTTTCAGATTGTACCAACAACGTACGCTTGCTCTTGCTGATTTTAATGTCTGCTTCACTGAGCAGATTCATGGTGTCATCATACAGACGACCCTTTGACTGGACTGCAATTCTTAACATTTATACTTCTTTCTGTGAAAAATCATTGCAAAATTACGACTTTTTGCCCACATCCGCAAAAATTGTATTACTTTTGTCACCGAAAAGACTTTCTAACCCCTGAAAAATGAATAGATTTATTATATTTATTTGTTTTATGGCTCTTCTCTGCGCTTGTACGGGCAATGAGAAGAAAACCACGCCGTGGGGGACAGTCATCGGAGAGCAAGAGAAGGCTGACGGAGCTTTTACGCTGCATGACATCATTGCCAATGGCGAGATGATTATGCTCACCCTTCCCGGTCCTGAGTATTATTATGATTATCATGGCCATGGATTTGGCACCCAATATCTTCTTTGCCAACTGTTCGCACAACAGATAGGAGTGACGCTGCGTGTAGAACTGTGCAAGGATACTACCGAGATGATTGAACGGTTGCGGAAAGGCGATGCCGATGTGTTGGTCTTCCCCTTGCCCGACGGATTGGCAAAAGACAATGATTTGCTGACTTGTGGCGCGGGTTCCGATTCTCTCAGCGTGCATTGGGCGGTGAGGAGAGACAACCAGCTGTTGGCCGACACTCTAACGGCTTGGTATCGACCGTCATACGTGAAGAGGGTACATGACTATGAGGATTATGTGTTTTCTGAGAGAAGCATCCAACGTCATGTCTATCAGCCCGTTATCAGCGAGGCGAAAGGCCTCATCTCCAATTACGACCATCTCTTTCAGCGTTACGCTTCGGTGGCGGGTGTTGACTGGCGCTTATTGGCTGCTTTGGCTTATCAAGAGTCATGTTTCGACCCCAATGCGAAGTCGTGGGCTGGTGCCTGTGGACTGATGCAACTCATGCCTTCTACCGCGGCCCATTTAGGGTTGTCGGGGGGGAGCATATTCCAACCAGAGGCCAATGTGTCGGCTTCAGCAAAATACATCCGCGAGTTACTCTCCACCTTGGCAGATGTGTCTGACCGAGAGGAGCGCATCAATTTCATGCTTGCGTGTTACAATGGTGGTACCGGACATGTACGCGATGCCATGGCTTTGACGCGGAAATATGGGGGCAATTCATACCGGTGGGCGGATGTGTCGCAGTTTATCTTGAAACTCAGCGAACCGCGCTTCTACCAAGACCCTGTGGTGAAATATGGTTATATGCGTGGAACAGAGACGTTTAACTATGTGTCGCTTGTCCGCCAGCGTTACATGAAATACTGCGGATTTGCAGGTGGGTCTTATAGTCCTTCTTCGGGGGCTTCAGGGATGGATCCTGTCCCTCATCCCGCCTCACGTCCTCACCGGTTCACGTTAGATTGAGAGGGGGACAACTCCATAATTAACATCATTAACTTTAGAAAAAATACGGCGATGACAAAAATCATGATTATTGACGGAGGTCCGCGAAAAAACTTCAATACGGCCTCCATGCTACAGAAATTTGCAGAAGGTGCAAACTCCGTGAGCAATGAGATAATTGTAAAAACAATACGTTTGTATAGTCTTGACTACAAAGGTTGTATGTCGTGTATGGCTTGTAAGGTCAAAGGTAAAGCCTCGAACGTATGCAAGTTCAAGGACGCGTTGACTCCCATTTTGGAAGAGATCGCCGGAGCCGACGGATTGGTGTTGGGCTCACCGATATACTTTGGTGACGTGACTGGTCAGATGCGCACATTTTTAGAGCGTCTGGCATTCCCTTGGCTCTCTTATAACGACTACAGTTTGACAGCACCCAAGAAGATGCCTGTCGTTCTTCTCGAAACGATGAACGGGCAGCCGGACAGGAATAACAGCCAGGGTTATGGCTCAATGGAATACTGTATTGCCAACGCCCTCGGTCAACCAAAACGTTTGATAGCCTTTAACACCTATCAGGTGAAGAACTACGACCGTTATGAGTTGGCAGGCTTTTCTGAAAAGGCCAAGCGGCAGTGGCGTGATGAGCACTGGGAGGAGGATTTACAAAAGGCATACGACGCAGGTAAGCGGATGGCAGAGAATTTGTTCCATAGCACACGATGACAACGACATTGATCATAGGACTGCTCATACCGCTTCTTGGCACGATTCTCGGTTCTGCTTTCGTCTTTCTGATGAAGGACAATATGTCAGTGCGACTACAGAAGGCACTGCTTGGTTTTGCATCAGGAGTGATGGTGTCAGCATCGGTATGGTCATTGCTGATTCCTGCCATTGAGATGGAAGCTGGCAAAGGGGCTTGGTCAGTTATGGCCGCTGCCATAGGTTTTTTGTTAGGAATGGGCTTCCTCTTGCTGATTGACGAGCTGACACCACACCTGCATATCGACACAGACAAGCCTGAAGGTATGCACTCGCATCTTTCCAAGACGGCGATGTTGGCATTGGCGGTCACCATCCATAACTTGCCTGAAGGCATGGCTGTCGGCGTCGTGTTCGCAGGGGCCGACAGTGGTATGGCAAATATCTCACTGGCCAGCGCTGTTGCCGTATCACTCGGTATTGCCATCCAGAATGTACCAGAGGGGGCCATCATCTCTATGCCCATGCGAGCCGCAGGCAACAGCCGTTGGCACTCGTTCCTTATCGGGTCGCTCAGTGGAGTGGTTGAACCGATAGGTGCTCTCGCTGTCCTGCTGTTGTCTTCGCTGCTGATGCCTGTCCTCCAGTACATGTTGGCTTTTGCCGCTGGAGCTATGCTATACGTTGTTGTCGAAGAACTCATCCCGGAAGCTTCCAGCGGTCAACACTCGAACTTCAGCACCATCGGCTTTGCTGTCGGTTTTGTGTTGATGATGGTGCTTGATGTGGTGATGGCGTAGGTTCTGACGGATTTAGTAATTCTTCGTAAAGAGCAAGAATCTCACTCTTCATTTTTCTGAACCCAACAGTCTTTTGAAGGGTCAACTCATTCATATAGAGTTTTTTGTTAACTTCTATCATTACTGAATGATAGTTTACTGGCACAGCAAAGGTTTTGCTGTTGGAAAAAGGGATATTGATACCGACGTGGTAACCACAACCCATGAAATGAGTCACGATGTGCTCGATGACGTTGTCGTGCGGCTTGGTTTCATCATCGTTATAACCAATGCAAATGTCGATGTCTGGCGGATTCGAGTTGAGTAGGTTGGGCCGCGCTGAAAAACTATGACAGTCAATCAGAATTGTTTTACCTATCTGCGATGCCTCTACAATTTTCTTAGCCACATGTGCATGAAAATCAGCATAGTAATGAAACGCCTCAGTCAAAGTACTGAAGAAACGTTCTTCAGATTTGTCATTGTTCACCCTACGGTGATATGAAATGCCCAATCCTTTGTCTTCCAGCGGGTCATTTGCCAGTCGTTCTACATCGCAAAACAACCGGCAATAAGGAAAAATATAAGGACTAATTCCTATTTGTTTAAGTGGTATAAACAATTTGTCAGTGTAATAATCAATCAGAAGTTTTTCCTCTTCATCCAAATCTTTAAATGTAAAAGTTGAGTCAGAAGGAAAAGAGGTTGAAGAGTGGGGGATGTGGAGCAGTATCTTCTCATAACATCCATCGTCTTGTTCTGTTCTTCTCTTTCCGTCATCATCACTGTTGAGATGTCTCTCATTCCCAATCAAATTTCTTTTCTCTTTCATTGTTGTTACTATTAAAATGTTACACATAATGGGATTCCAATGAATGTGAGTCCAACGACCAGTAACAACACTTGCTGGATGAGCATAAAAAATCCCTATATGCCATTGACGGACACATAAGGAGATTTACAGTCTTTGAGCTATAATGAGTTTTTGGCGTATGCCCACATCTGCGATATTCGCTCGCCACCGTGGCTCTTCGGATTGCTCTAATCCGGAAGCTCGGTTGGCACGCATTGCTGCGTTCTTGATGTAAATTTCCCAATTGCCATTCACTGTTGAAAGTGGATAGCAATGATCAAATGATTGTTTTTTTCAATTCGGGTGCAAAAATACGATAGATGATTGATATGTCCAAATTTTAAGGACTAAAATAGCACAGGAATTAGTCGAACGGTTCAGATTTTCCCAGTTCTTGAGGTTGTTGACCAGAAATGATATCCCAAAACATTCTAACCCTTGCTAAATATTCACGGGCGTATGTGATGAAGGACCAGCCCGAGTCGGGGCTAACCGCATTGTATGCTTGCAGCTTTTCAACATCAAGGTCAAGATGCTCAGCCAAATAGATGGCGCGTTCGTTGTGAAACTCTTGTGAGATGATGACAAATGATTTGATGCCGTAGGTTTTGACCGCCCTGACCATAGAGTCGAGTGTGCGGAAGCCTTTCCCGTCGAGAACGATGCGGTCGGTTGGTAAACCGCGGGCCACGAGGGAGTCTCGCATGCAAACGACTTCATTCACCCCGTCGAGGCTGTTCTCATCGCCACTGATAAGGATGCGCTCCACTTTACCTGCATGATACAGTTGGGCAGCCGCATCTATGCGGTATTTGAAAAACATGTTCTTCCGGTTGCCAATTCGGGTTTGTGGTGTGGTACCCAACAACAACCCCCACTTAGTAGGAGCTATGCTGTCGAGTTCGGAAAAAACTTTGCCTTTAGCGTTGCATGAGACGATACTGTTGCATACCAGCATCAAGATGATGCAGATTGTAATCAGATAGGCCGATATTTTGGCGATGGTCTTAAATACTTTTTCCATTTCGTTTGGGATGATTTCAATTCTTTTGATGCTATATTAGTGCAAAAATACGATAAATAACACTTTAATCCAATTTTTTTTCATCTTTTTTATAGGATGTCCCACGATTTGGGGCAACCTCGTTTTAATTTTGCAGCGTCATTCGACAGATAGCCGTTGTCTGCCATGACCGATACGAATCGATGGAAAAAGAAAATGATGAATGTTCCCGCAATATTCTGGAGGTTGTCCCATGATTCGGGATAGCCTCCTTTTCTCCTTGTGATTTGTTCGCTAATCAAGTGTATTTATAATTCTATAAAAAGATGTGCATATGGCATACCATTATTTCATTAAAGGGATACTCAGATTCAACGAAGAAAAAGTAAAGGAGAAATTTGTAGGTTTGATGCGCAGAGTCACCGATGAAGATATAGATGTTGTGTGCAACGACCTACGTGATGACGAGACGGCGTCGTATTGTATAAGCGTGAGGCAACAATCCACGACGGGTGTGTGTGTCAGATGTTTATGGAACGGAATCATCGTGGTTGAACTGCCGTGGCTCTCCTCGCAAGTCGATGTGTATCTGTGCTATGCATTGCTCAATGCCGTGAAAAAAACACATCGGGCGGCTCACATCATCAACAAAGAAGAGAAGGGGGTGAAACTCAACGGCGAAGCGATGGAGAGACAGTGGCTGCAGAATTGTGTCAACATGGCGGAACTGCTGTACCGCGACGAACGTACGGTTATCGCCGGACTTAACAGAAGTTGGTTCGTCAATCCACTGCGATATGCCGGGACAGACAACATGGACGACAAGGTGCGAAAGGCTTTTGACGATTTTGCCAAGGTACAATGGACTCTTTCTGATGCGAGAATATTGATGGAAGAGCAGCGCCATGTGAGCGATGATGAAGAACTGAGTAATGTAAGGGTATCAGACAACAACGGCGATGTGTTCATCGGCGAGTGCCGATACGTGGGCATGATGAATGGTAACGATTGTAAAATGGTGCAGTTTGGCGACTTCTGCACATTGATGAGTGGCGAGGAAGAGTTCGTCTTGCTCGATGACGCACAAGCCTGTCTGTGCAAGATGGACGAAGACAAATGGCTCCGACTCTAGAATCAAGCACAAGGCAGGGTGATGCACCATTTTCGAAAGACATTCATCATGCGTTGGAACACAGACATCAGCAACTATCGGATATATGAGTTCCGACAGGCGATGAATGGTTTCCACAATTCCGCTTTTTATTATGAATGGAGCATTTGGGAATACCAAAAAGTGCATCCGGGTGACAAATTTTATATGATACGCACAGGGGGCGGTCGCCACGGAGTGGTGATGCATGGCACCTTTATTGGTCAGCCCTATCCCGATGTCGATTGGAGTGGGAAAGGACGCAAAGTGTATTATATCCGAATGCAACTTGATGCAATGATTGACCCCGACCATGCTGCCAGGCTATTGACCACTGAGCAATTGGGTGAAACCATTCCCGCTTTCAATTGGACCGATGGACATTCCGGTGAACAACTCTCTGACGAACATGCGGATTCACTTGAACAGATGTGGGATGAATATGTCTCACAGCTGCAAACTTGTATGCCAGACGATGATTCCATCCTTTTGAAATGAATAATATTTCCTGTTCTTTTACACTGCAACCGTATTTTTTTGAAAAAACAGCTGAAAATCCAAAAAAAATGTAGAACTTTGCATCCATATCATCAATTACTAACCAAACAACAATCAATCGAATTATGGTAAACAACCGACTGACTTGCCTGAAGTTATGGGCCATGCTCTGCTTGACGGCATTATTTGCAAGTTGTAAACAGACAATTGATATGGAGCAACAGATTGACGAACTCTACAGCAAAATGTCGCAGCAAGAGCGAATAGCCCAACTGCGAAGTATGTACATGGACGAACTCTTTAATGAGCAAGGCCAACTCGATACGGCCAAATGCCGGCAGTTGATACCGAATGGCATCGGACATTTCTCGCAGTTTGCCATGCAACAACCCAGAGACCCTAATGTGCTGCGCGACCGTGTGGCTGCCGTGCAGGAATGGTTGATAAACAACACCCCGAATGGCATTCCGGCTCTCTGCCACGAAGAGGTGCTCTCAGGAGTCAATACGTTGGGCTCTACCATCTACCCCCAACAGATAGGGCAGGCATGCTCGTTCAATACGCAACTGGCAGAGTTGAAGACTCAACAGACTGCTGACGCCCTGAGGCGGATGGGTGGTGTGTTGGCGCTCTCGCCGATGGTGGATGTATGCCGTACGCCCAGTTTCAACCGTTTGGAGGAGTCGTATGGTGAAGATGCTTACTTGTCGGCGATGATGGGATGTGCTTTTGTTCGTGGTCTGCAACAAGGCGACCTCAAAAAAGGGGTGGGGGCCTGCTCAAAGCACTACCTCGGTTATGGCGGTGGTGGCGATGCCGAAGAGAAGGAACTGATGGAGGAAATTCTGTTGCCACACGAGACCATGATACGGTTGGCCGGCAGCAAAGTGGTCATGCCTGGCTATCATGACGTTCACGGAATACGGTGTGTGGCTAATGGTGAAATACTTAATGACATCTTGCGTGGATATGTGGGTTTCGACGGAATGGTGGTCAGCGACTATACCGCTATCGACCAACTGCCAAATTTGGAAACACCGGTACAAAAGGCTGCGGCTGCCATCAATGGTGGCAATGACGTGGATTTCCCCTCAGGGGCCGATTATCAATATCTGCAAGATGCCATCGACCAGGGGCTTGTGAAACCCGAAGTGTTGGAACGGGCTGTGAAAAATGTGCTCAGACAGAAATTCCGTGCTGGATTGTTAGACAAGAATCCTTATCTCTATTCAACAGAACAAATCACACTTGACTCGAAGGAAGAGCGTCAGACGGCTTATGATATCGCCACCCAATCGGTGGTGCTGCTTGAGAACAACGGCATCCTGCCTATCAATTTGAAGAACACGAATATCAAACCGCAAGGCGAAAAACTCAATGTGCTGCTGACAGGACCGAATGCCAATTCTATCTGGGCCATGTGTGGCGATTATACTTACCCGGCTATGTCCTATTTCTGGAAAAGAATGGAGAATGTGGCAGACAATCCACATATTGTGAAACTGTTGGAGGGTATGCAAGGCCGTCAACCGGAAGGGTTGAACATATGCTATTCACGTGGATGTGACTGGACTGAAGAGATAGAAACAAAATACAGCGAAGGTGGCGATGAGCGTGCCTGGGAGTATTGGATACTGCACCGGAAAGTGGATTCTGGAGAAAAGGCTGACATGCAGGAGGCGTTGCAGATGGCACAGGAGTGTGATGTCATCGTGGCTGCTGTAGGGGAGAATGTGATGTTGTGCGGTGAAAACCGAGACCGTCAAGGACTTCGCCTGCCGGGCAAACAAGAACAGTTCGTCAATGAACTAATCAAGACGGGTAAGCCCGTCGTGCTGGTGATGTTCGGTGGCCGTGCCCAAGTGGTATCAGGTCTTGCTGAGCGATGTGCAGCGGTCATACAGGCGTGGTATCCCGGCGAGGAAGGTGGAGATGCAGTGGCAGACATCCTCTATGGCAAGGTATCACCGTCGGCTAAATTGTCGGTGAGCTATCCCAATACAGAAATCAATGAGCCGATATGCTATAATTACACGGCAGACAAAGACTCTCGCGTGCAATGGCCTTTCGGTTATGGTCTCAGCTATACATCTTTTGAATATAGCAAATTGAAAGTGGACAAAGACGCGTCAACTGCCGATGAATTCGTCAATTTGACTTTCGAAGTCAAAAATACAGGACAGATGGCTGCCGATGAAATAGCACAGATTTACCTTTCACCCACATCGGCCGACCAGAACATCCGACCTATTCAGTTGCAAGGCTTTGCGCGTGTCTCTTTGCAACCAGGTGAAAGCAAGACTGTAATTGTCAAACTGTATACCGAGCAGTTCGGATTCTATAGTCACGACCAACAACGGCAGTGGAACATCTGTCCTGGACAATATATGATTAAGGTGGGCTGCTCTTCTGCTGACATCAAATTGCAAGAGACCATTAACCTTGGTGGTAATGCTATTACCAAACCCATTCGCGATCATTATTTCTCCGAATGTACGAGTAAATGATATTTTCCCATCGCATCGGCCATGATGTCTTCATGGTCGAAGGCGAGGGGTGGGAGCGCGTTCACTGGCCACCATGATGCTTTAGCGGCATCATCTTGTCCAACGACGGGTTGTGGTGTATCGATGATGGCCAGATAGGCCACAGAGATGGTGCGGCCACGAGGGTCGCGGTCAACTTTCGAGTATGCCCCTATCTGGTGAACCTCGCACACTTGCAGTCCCGTCTCTTCTTCTAATTCACGCTTGGCACACTCCCCGGTGGTTTCATCCATGTTGAGAAATCCGCCGGGAAAAGCCCAACTGCCTTTGAATGGTTCATCTCTCCGTTCAATGAGCAGTACTTTCGGTTGAGCTTCACGGGTTATCACTACGCAGTCGGCTGTAACGGCTGGACGGGGGTACTTATATGTATATGACATGACTGATTGGTGTTGAAAACAGTTTTTATTTGCTGCAAAAATACATTAAACATCTGAAAAACTCCTTGCAATGCCTGCGTTTTCTTCAAAATTTTAAGAAAGTATAAGATTTGCGTAAATTTTACGCATGAAAATTTGCAAAATTAAAGAAATCGTATTACTTTTGCATGTCGAATGAAGTAAAATATGTTGAGCAAATGCGAACCACGATATTACTGCTAAAACGTAAAGTAGACTTGAATAACATACAAACATAAAAATAATAATAATGAAAAACAATAATGATGATATTCAACTCAAGAACCGTGTACTGGATTGCATACGTGGCTCTTTGATGGCTGGTGCAGCGGGTGATGCACTGGGCTATCCTGTAGAGTTTACCAGTCGTAGCTCCATACTTTCCACATACGGGAATCAAGGAATTACACAGTTTGTGATCGAGAAGAAAGGAAAAACGTTGGTCAGTGATGACACGCAGATGACACTCTTCACGGCTAATGGACTGCTTGTGGGACTGACGAAGGGACGTGACAGCGGTCTCGGAACAAGCTTTGAGGACGATGTTGCGAATTCCTATCTTGACTGGTACTACACCCAAACAGGCTCTAAACCATCGGGTGATGGGGGAGATGACGTGCCTTTTACCTGGCTTCGTGATTTGCCCGAACTGGCTCATCAGCGTGCACCTGGCATCACTTGCATGAATGCGTGTGAAAGCATGATGAGGCACGAGCAGCCTTGGAACAACAGCAAGGGATGTGGCGGCGTTATGCGCGTGGCCCCCATGGGACTTTTGGATGCTGCCTTTCAAGTCAATTGTGGAAATGGATTATATTCACCGACTCGTTTGGCAGAGGCCGGCGCGAAAATTGCCAAAATAACCCATCTGCATCCGCTGGGTTATCTGCCAGCTGCACTCCTGACGCTCCTCATATCACGTGTCGTTCCACTCGCGCCTGAGGATGTGAAAGCTTCTATCGCGGATATCGTGAATGACGGGCTTCACGTGATGATGCAAATGTACGGTGATGAGTATTTGCCAGATAAAGCGTTTTTAAAGATACTAACCTTGAAGGCGATGGATTTGGCGAAATCCGATACCCCCGATGCTTTGGCTATTGCACAACTGGGTGAGGGATGGACGGCAGAAGAAGCCTGGGCCATTTCGCTCTTCTGCGCTGTCCGTCACATCGACAGCGCGAGAGATGCCATCATCGCCGCTGTGAATCATAATGGCGACAGCGATTCTACGGGTGCGATTACGGGTAATATCATGGGTGCGGTTTATGGCTATGAGGCCATCAAGCAGGAACGGCTGTTCTGTCCGGCAGACATGGAGTTTGAATCAACGATTGAGATGGCGGACATCATTCTTGCATTGGCGGATGACCTGTTTACTGGTTGTGTCATTTCTCTATCAGCTCCATTCGATACGCCGGAAAAGAAGCAATGGCATGAGCGTTATTGCGAGATGAAGCCCTCGGGCATAAATAATGAATAATTCATTTTGTTCTGCTCTCGTTTTTTCGTAACTTTGCCCTCAAGGGCGAAGTTACTGCAACTCGGCATAAAAAATGAATGAATTCATTTTGTTCTGCTCTCGTTTTTTCGTAACTTTGCAGCACGAAACATAGATATTATGCATACAAGAGAAGAGAAACTACAGGCATTCGGACGACTGCTCGATGTGCTTGACCGTCTGCGTAAGGAATGTCCGTGGGACAAGAAACAGACCAATGAGAGTCTCAGGCCTAACACTATCGAAGAGACATTTGAACTGTGCGACGCCCTCATGAAAAATGACAAAGCCAATATTTGCAAAGAACTGGGCGACGTGCTCATGCACGTGTGTTTCTATGCCCTGATCGGCAGCGAGACGGAAGATTTCGACATTGCGGATGTGTGTAACAAACAGGCCGACAAACTCATTTTCCGGCATCCGCACATCTATGGCGAGGTGAAAGCAGAAACCGCTGAACAGGTGCTCGAAAACTGGGAACAAATCAAGCTTAAAGAGAAAGACGGTAATAAAAGCGTACTATCGGGGGTCCCTGATGCGCTTCCGTCGCTCATCAAGGCGTATCGAATACAGGATAAGGCCCGCAATGTGGGTTTCGATTGGCAGGAACGGCGTGATGTGTGGACCAAAGTGCGTGAGGAACTGGATGAGTTGGAGACAGAGCTCAACAAGGAAGACAAGGAACACTCCACGGCTGAACTGGGCGATTTTATCTTCAGCGTCATCAATGCCGCCCGCTTATATCATTTGAATCCCGACAATGCTCTTGAGCATACCAATCAGAAGTTCATACGGAGATTCAATTACGTAGAACAACACTCTATCAGAGAAGGGAGACCACTTACCGAGATGACACTCGAAGAAATGGACCAACTGTGGAATGAAGCCAAACAAATAGAAAAACAAAAGGAAAATGAAAAATAATCGATGTTTCATCGTCATGATGTCGCTGCTGCTGTTGCTCGCAGCTTGTGGTGAAAAGAAAGAAGTGAAAGAAACAAAGAAGCAACCGGCGACAAAGGGTGTCGTTGGCGATTCCACCATTTACGGTAAATGTGTTGATGCAGCCATGCACTCGCTCGTCTTGCTCACAGAGAAGGGCGACTCTCTTTTCTTCTCGTTGGAAGATTTCTCACAGGAGAGAAGGGCTGACATCCAAGGCGGACTGCTCATTGATGATAAACTGGCGGTTATCGCCGAGTTGCATGACGACTTGCACTTCCCTGCCAAAATCATCAACCTTACCACGCTGCAAGGTGAATGGAAAGGGACGGGTCGCGATTTCGACATCGAGGAGGGTGGCACCGTCAGCTCTCATGTGGAATATGAGACAAATCCTTATACAACATGGAAAATATATAATGGCCGTTTAATTCTGGAATCAGACACCTTTGACGTGATACAGCTGACGGGCGACTCGCTGTGCTTGGAAAACGACAAAGGCATTTATGAGTATAGACGTGCCAAATAAACCTGATGACATGGTACCGTTTCGCATACATGTGTTAGGGTGTGGCAGCGCTAAACCGTCCTTGAGGCATTTTGCTTCATCGCAATTGGTCGAGATACGCGGAAAGTTGATGATGATTGATTGCGCAGAAGGTACGCAAATACAACTCTACAAGACACATATTTCATTTACCAAAATCAGTTGCGTGTTCATCTCGCATCTGCATGGAGACCATTGCTTAGGATTGGTAGGCATGATTTCCACTTTTGGCATGTTAGGACGGACCGCGCCTTTGCACGTCTATGGTCCAGAACCCCTTGGAAGTCTGCTGAAAATGCAACTTGAGGTGTTCTGTCCCGGGCTTGACTATGAGGTGAAGTATCATCCCGTTGACACAACTCTGCATCAAATCGTCTATGAAGACAGAAGCATCATCGTGAAGAGCATACCCTTGAACCACCGGGTGCCCTGTTGCGGTTATCTCTTTGCTGAAAAGCCGACATTGCCACATATCAGGCGTGATATGCTTGATTGCTACGAGATACCTTACAGCCAGATCAACAACATTAAAAGCGGAGCCGATTGGGTGACACCTGACGGTGAAGTCATCTGTAATTCGAAATTGGTGCTTCCCGCTGACCCAGCACGGTCGTATGCCTATTGCTCCGATACGGCTTATCTACCACGGCTTCATGAGATGATACAGGGTGTCAATCTGCTTTATCATGAAAGCACATACACCAGTGATAAAGAGAATAAAGCCATACAATATTACCATAGCACAGCACGGCAGGCGGCAATGGTTGCCCAGGCTGCTCATGCTGGTCAGCTCATGTTGGGACACTACAGCGCACGTTATGATGACGAGACAGTGTTACTTGATGAGGCGAAAGAGGTTTTCCCAAATGTCATATTGGCCGATGAAGGTTTGGTGGTTGACGTGTGTTAAATAATATTAAATCGCGTGTTTCATTGCTGTTTTATTTCATCATTTGAAAAATAATTGCTATTTTTGCAGTGATTAATCAGTATATACGCGTATGAACAAAGGAATATTTACTCTCATATTTGCAGCAACACTCATGTTTGGCATGCCCATGGAGAGCAATGCCCGATCCGCTATAGAGATTGTTGACAATGATTTTCAAAACATCACCATATCCGTTTCTGAGTCTGTTCTCCATGTCACAGGTGCCAATGGCCTTGTCTTACAGATATTTAACGTGACGGGTGTGCGGGTGATGAGCATCAAAGTGGAAGGTGCTGATAAGCGCTATGAATTGAACTTACCCAAAGGTTGCTATATTGTTAAAGTGGGCAAGGTCGTAAGAAAGATATCCATTAGGTGATTCGATTCTGCCGTTTTTTTCTATTTGCTGTTGTTCTCTCCTTCACGTGGCTGATGCAGTCATGTGAAGAGAATATAGGTGACTCTACCCAAAGTGCCACCATGGATGATTTGTCGGCCGTTGCAGACAACCGCATGTTCATCGACCTGCAAACCGTTTATAAGCAATTAGATAAAATGTGCAAAGGCACATCCGGACTTGATGAAGTTGCAGTCAATCTGCGTCGCTATTACAAAGATAAAAACCCGTTGATCTGGGTAAGGAGGAATGGCGTCTGCGGTAGTGCCAAGCAACTTGTGGAGTTGTTGGGCAAGGCCGAAGAGGATGGCTTTTCGAGTAATTTGTTCAAGTTGAAACAAATCGAGAAGGATATCCAACGGATAGACAGTCTGACGTTTGATGACAAAAATTCCATCAACGAGGTGGTGGCGAGAGTTGAATTTAACCTGACAAAAGCCTATTTCTTATATGCTGCGGTTCAACAATATGGTTATGTTAATCCTGCCACGGTTCTCAATAAGTCGCAAGTTATCGGGGATGACACCATTAAAGTGTCTTCAAGACAGTTTGACATTAAATTAGAGCGGCCCGATGAGCTTTTCTTCAAATATGCCGCCGCAATGGTGCCGACAGACAGTTTTACAACGTATTTGGATTGTCTGAAGCCGCAAAGCCCGTTATATCAACAGTTCAAAAACGAATTGAAAAACGCCAAGAGCGGTGACTACCGCAAAAAAGTACTCGTCAACATGGAAAGGGCACGATGGCGTTTGAAAGACCCTGTAGAGAAGCACAGCAAATATGTGCTTGTCAACGTGGCCTCACAAATGTTGGTGGCCGTTTCCAAGGATTCGACCATGACCATGAAAGTGTGTTGTGGCTCAACGGGTAAGAAGACACCGCTGTTGAACAGCTATATCAAGAAGATGGACATCAACCCCGTATGGAGAATGCCATATAGTATTATAAAAGGTATAGCGGGAAGAGCTGGCAATGCTTCTTATTTCAACAGTCGGCGTTATTCCATTTATGACGGGGCCGGAAGGAAAGTGAATCCGGCGAATGTCACCAGTTCACAGTTGCTCAGCGGCAGATATTCCGTTGTTCAGGCGGCAGGGAAAGGCAACTCGCTCGGGCGTATCATCTTCAGGTTTGACAACAATTTCTCGGTCTACCTGCATGACACTAACAGTCCGTGGGTGTTTAAGCAGGCCAACAGGTGTGTCTCGCACGGGTGCATACGGTTGGAAAGGCCTTTCGACATGGCCGTGTTTCTCTTAGGGGATAAACAAGCTGACAAGGCTGAGGATGTGAAGTATTCCATGACACATGACCCCGAACCCAAAGATTCCATACGCGACGACCGTATGCTCAAAGTGTGCAAGGTTGACCCTGAAATCCCGGTTTATCTGACTTATTTCACCCTGTTCCCCGACCATTCTCAGCACCTCAGAGAGTACAGCGACGTGTATGGGTATGACAAAATCATCTATCACCATCTTTCGGCTATAACCAAATAAACCATTTCTTTCATCATGGAGTACGATGAGCAGTTGACATTGAAACGTCTGACCGACAAGAATACCCGGCGAGAGGCTTTTGCCGAGGTGGTTGGGCATTTTAGTCAACCGCTTTATTGGAAAATCCGTCAGATTGTGCTTACGCACGAGGATGCGGATGATGTCCTGCAAAATACATTCATGAAGGCTTGGTTGAACCTTGATGATTTCAAACAGATTTCCAAATTGTCAACATGGCTTCACAGAATTGCCATCAATGAGTCGCTCGATTTGCTCAGAAGAAGAAAAACACGACAAGATCAAACCGATGTGATGGCACCCTCTGTGTCCTCACAACTGCTTGGTGATGAATACTTCGACGGCGACCAGTTGCAGGCCTTGCTTCAAGAGGCGGTAAACGCTTTGCCTGATGTGCAGCGCACTGTCTTTTGCCTGAGGTATTTTGATGACATGAAGTATGCCGACATCAGCCAGATTCTCAATACATCCGAGGGGGCACTGAAAGCCTCTTACCATATCGCAGCACAAAAAGTGAAAAATTATTTGACAGAAAGACAGTCATGAAACGAGGGATAGTAAACATGTTTTTTGATATTTTTTATCAAGAGTTTAAACCTTTTGCATAGAAATCCGTCAAATATTAAAAAAGAAACCAAATATGACAGAAGAGCAATTCTTAAGCTTGAGGGAAAAACAACCGTTCCTGGTGCCTGATGGTTATTTCGACCATTTTACCGAAAGAATGATGGCACAAATCCCAGAAGAAGCACCGGCTCAGAAGCGCAAACTCTTTATCTTACGGCATCCTGTATGGGCTGCCGCATGTATGGCTGTCCTTATCGGCGGAGCCTCTCTCTTGTTCTTGCACCATACCCGGGAAAATGTCCAGAATACCCAGATGGCTGCCGCTGTCGAGTTGAAAACAGACGCCGTTTCAACAGATGAGATGCAGATAGCAGCCGACAATTTGATGATTGATGATGACGAACTCTATGCCTATATGTCTGATAGCTATTAAAATGAAAGCAAAAAAAAACATACTGACCCTTTTAGCGTGCCTTTTTCTCCACACGGCTTACGCTCAAACCAACGGACCGAAATTCGACCCTGTAAAATTCCGTCATGAGTTGGTTGAGTTTGTCGTTGATGAGGCAGGATTGTCCCCTGCTGAGAAAATAGTGGCAGCACCCATATATGATGAGTTTCTGACAAAGAAACAAGAACTCTTCAAACAAATGGGAAAATACAGGAAGTTCAACGGCACAAATGACAAGTCCTACGCTGATGCCATCGAAGATATGGACCGCATCGCTATAGAGATGAAAACGCTTCAGCAAACCTATCACAGAAGACTGTTGAAGATGCTTCCGGCTAAAAAGGTTTATGCTATGATTAGGGCAGAAAAAGTGTTTAATAAGCGTTCTTTTCAAAAGGTCACGCATAGAAAATAGGCTAAACAGCCTATTTTTTTTGCATGTACACCTAATAAAGCTTAATTTTTGCCATATTTTCGTCGAAAACTTTTATGATGTCGTTTTTTTGGTGTAATTTAGCACCTTGAAAAAACAATTAAACGGCTTAGAACGAAAAAAAACGGCATTTAAGGCCATTTTTCCCGTTTGAGCTTATAACAAAATTATCATGGACGAGAATCAAACTTTTGATCAGGACAGAATTATTAAAATCAACATCGAGGAGGAGATGAAATCCTCCTACATCGACTATTCAATGTCGGTAATCGTAGCACGTGCGCTACCTGATGTGCGGGATGGATTCAAACCCGTACACCGCCGTATCCTTTTCAGTATGATGGGCATCGGCAACACCAGTGATAAACCATATAAGAAATGTGCTCGCGTCGTAGGAGAGGTGCTTGGTAAATACCACCCCCACGGCGACAGCTCTGTATATGGTGCATTGGTGCGTATGGCGCAAGACTGGAACATGAGATATACGCTGGTGGACGGACAGGGTAACTTCGGTTCTGTTGACGGCGACTCACCGGCTGCCATGCGTTACACGGAGTGCCGATTGTCTAAGATGGGTGAACATATCATGGACGACTTGGAGAAAGACACCGTTGATATGCAGCCCAACTTTGACGGTTCACTGCAAGAACCTGTGGTTATGCCGACCAAAGTGCCCAATCTGCTGGTCAACGGCGGTAATGGCATCGCTGTAGGTATGGCTACCAACATACCTACGCACAACCTAAGAGAGGTCATCGACGGGTGTTGTGCCTATATCGACAATCCCGACATCGATATCGATGGACTCATGCAGTATATTCCCGCCCCGGATTTCCCCACCGGAGCCTATATCTATGGAATTCAGGGTGTAAGAGAGGCTTACGAGACAGGACGCGGACGCATTGTCATGCGTGCTAAAGCAGAGATTGAAAGCACAGAGACTCATGATAAGATTGTTGTGACAGAAATACCGTATGGTGTCAATAAACAACAACTCATTGAATACATCGCTGAATTGGTGAAAGAGGGACGGCTGGAAGGCATCTCTAACGTGAACGATGAGACGGGCCGTCAGGGTATGCGCATCGTGGTGGATGTCAAGAAAGATGCAAATGCCAATGTCATCCTCAATAAATTATTTAAGATGACCAACCTCCAAAGCTCATTCTCAGTGAATTGCATTGCTTTGGTTAAAGGTCGTCCGAGACTCCTTTCGCTGAAAGATTGTGTCAAATATTTTGTCGAGCACCGCCATGATGTGACCATCAGAAGGACACAATTCGAACTGAAAAAAGCACAAGAGCGTGCACATATTTTAGAGGGTTTGATTATCGCTTGCGATAATATCGACGAGGTGGTTCATATTATCAGGGCATCCAAGACACCGACCGACGCACAGCGCAATTTGGAGGCACGGTTTGAACTCGATGAGTTGCAGTCTAAGGCCATCGTTGATATGCGACTCTCACAACTCACAGGTCTGCGTATTGAGCAGTTACATGCAGAATACGAGGATTTGGAGAGACAGATTGCATACTTACAGCAAATTTTGGACGACCCTGAGCTTTGCAAGAAAGTGATGAAGGATGAACTCAACGAGGTGAAAGAGAAATACGGCGATGAGCGTCGCACGGAGATTAAGCTCTCATCTGAAGAGTTCAATCCCGAAGATTTCTATCCCAATGACCCCGTGGTGATTACCGTCAGTCATATGGGTTATATCAAACGCACACCGCTCAGTGAATTCCGTGAACAAGCCCGCGGTGGGGTTGGTTCGAAGGGGGCAAGGTCCAGAGAACAGGATTTCACGGAGTTTATCTATCCGGCTACCATGCACCAAACCATGCTCTTCTTCACCAAGAAGGGACGGTGTTATTGGCTTAAGTGCTACGAGATACCCGAAGGGGACAAGAACTCGAAAGGTAGGGCCATCCAAAACCTGCTCAATATTGAGGCTGATGATTCTGTCAATGCGTTCCTCCGCTTGCGCGGTCTGAATGATGCAGAGTTCTTGCGCACTCATTTCGTGGTGTTTGCTACGAAGAAGGGCATTGTGAAGAAGACTTGTTTGGAGGCCTACAGTCGTCCGAGAGCCAATGGTGTCATCGCTATCAATATATTAGAAGGTGATGAAGTGGTGGATGTACGCTTGACGAATGGTAAGAACGAATTGATTATCGCCAACAGGAACGGTCGTGCCGTGCGCTTCGACGAGAACGCTGTACGCGTCATGGGACGTGTCGCTACCGGTGTGCGAGGCATGAAACTCGATGAGGGCGACGACGAAGTGGTAGGCATGGTTGTTGTCAATAATGCTGACCAAGAGACCATAATGGTGGTCAGCGAAAATGGCTATGGTAAACGATCACAAGTGGAAGACTATCGTAAGACCAACCGTGGTGGTAAGGGCGTTAAGACTCTCAATATCACGGATAAAACAGGTCGGTTGGTAGCCATCAAGAATGTCACCGACGAAAACGACCTAATGATTATCAACAAGAGCGGCATCACCATCCGTTTGGCTGTGGCCGAGTGCAGAGTCATGGGGCGCGCAACACAAGGTGTCAGACTCATCAATCTCACGAAAAAGAATGATGTCATCGCAAGCGTCTGCAAGGTGATGAGTTCAGAACTGGAGGCTACGGTTGAAGAGGAGAGTCGTGCACAGTGGGCTCAAAAGTCGGAAAGTATCCGTAAAGACACACTGGCCGATGCACCGGCACCATTTACTGACGAAGAAATTGCAGATGAAGAACTTGTTGATGAAGAACTCGTAGACGAGGACGTTGCCGATGAAGAACTCGCAGACCAAGAGCTCGCAGACGAGGATCTAACCGACGAAGAACTCACAGATGAAAACCTCACAGAAGAAGAAAAATAACTCCCATTCTCCCAATCTCCTTATCTCCCAATCTCCCAATCAAGAATAAATTTAATAACATCAACCTTTAATTAACTGAGTATGAAAAAAATGTTGTTTGTGGCTTTGATGGCAGTAGCTGCCTCAACAGCCTTTGCTGGCGACAGCGACGCCCTCAAAGCAATTTTGAAGGCGAAAACGTATCCCGAAGCAGAAAGTCTGCTGAAGGCGAATCTCAACTCACTGGCCGACGCTGCAGAAAAGGCGAAGGCATACAACAAGCTTGTTGATCTTGCTTTTGATAAAGTGAACAAGGAACAGCAGGTTCAGATAGGTAATGCTACGGCTCAACAGCTCGGGCAGGGCAAGGTTGAACCTTTCGACACCCTCGGTTTCTATCAAGCTCTTGGTCAGGCATACGCCGCCGCATCGGAATGCGACAAATTTGATAATATGCCCAACGAAAAAGGTAAGGTGAAACCCAAATTCCACAAAGCCAACCAAGACCGTCTTTATGGACTGCGTACACATCTGATCAACGGTGGTTCTTACTATCAGGATCAGGGCAACCAAGCTGGCACATACAAGTGCTGGGCCATGTATGTGGACACCGCTTTCGATCCCCTCTTTGCCGAGCAGGACAAATCGAAGGATGAGTATCTGACCAATATTGCCTATTATGCCGCTCTCATGGCTTATGGCCAGCAAGATTATGCTGGTGTTGACAAATATGCCGACATCGCACTCTCTGACCCCGAGAAAGCGAAAGATGCCATGAACTTGAAACTGGCTGTTGCACAGCAGAACCTGAAGACACAGGCTGACTCGCTCAACTACGTGAACAAACTCGAAGAAATCTATGCTCGTGACAAGAACAATGATTTGGTCTTCGGCACGCTCGTAGGCATGTATTCTGGTTTGAACTTGAAAGACAAAATGGACAAGGTGCTGGATGAGAAGTTGACCACCGACCCCGACAACTTTACCGTATGGGCTATTCGCGGTCAGAATGCAATGATTGCTCAAAACCTCGAAGAGGCTGTCACCGACTTTAAACACGCGTTGGTTCAGAAACCGGATAACACACAGATTCTGACTTATCTCGGCGCTTGTCTTTATGACCGCGCCTCGGCTGCTGAAGACAGAGCCGCTGGTAAGACCGGGCGCATTGCACCTGCTGCCATGGAGCAAATCATGCCGATTTATAATGAGTCGAAAGAATACTTAGAGAAAGCCCGTCAACTTGATCCCAGCAATGAATCTAAGTGGGCATATCCTCTCTACCGTTGCTACTACAAGATTTATGGTGCTGACGATGCCCGCACCAAAGAGGCCGAAGCTCTTACGCAATAAATCAATAGGAATCATATCTGTTGGGCGGTTTTCCGCCCAACAGATTTACATTTAGGGATAACAAACAAATGACTCGTCTTTTACTTCTCTTATTTTTGATTTTTTCTTTTGCCGATAGCGCCTTTTCGCAGAAAAAGGTGATAGCGCAAGCTCGCACTTATATTAAGAGTGGTAAGGACTTAGATAAAGCTGAAAAACTGATGGCCGATTTGCTGAAGAAAGATTCTGCAAATCGGATGAACGATAAAATTTGGCTCACGTATTTTGATGCCGTCAAAAAACAATATGAGCAAGGGAACGAGAAGTTGTATCTCAAACAGAAGTATGATACAACAGCTCTGTTTACTATCACCAAAAAGATGTTCGTCGTCCTTCAAGGCCTTGACACACTGGATGCCATGCCCGACAAGAAAGGGGAGGTGCATCTGAAATATAGGGAGCGTCATGCTGAATATCTGTCTTCACACCGCCCCAATATTTACAATGGGGGAACTTTCCATGTCAGAAAAGGTGACTACCGGAAAGCATTCTCTTTTTTTGAAATGTATCTTGATGCTGATCAGCAACCAATCTTCGAAGGATATCATTTCCTGGCGAATGATACGCTCATGCCCACCGCCGCTTATTGGGCTACTTATTGCGGTTATAGAATGAAAAATGATTCGCTGACGTTGAAATATGCCGGTTTGGCTGAAAAAGACACTGCCAGACTCGACAACATCTATCAATATGAGGCTGAAACATATAAGGCGATAAATGATACTTCCGCATATGTGAACACACTGCGGAAAGGCTTTTACCGCTCCCCCAAATCGTTGTTCTTCTTTCCACGGCTGATTGACTATTACAACGAAGAAAGCATGACAGATTCGGTTGCTGCTACTGTCAGATATGCATTAAGCATCGACAGTACCAATCAACTCTTCAGGTTTGCAGAGAGCACACGTCTGCTCAACACGGGTAAATATGACGAGTGCATCCGGATTTGTCAAGAATTGATTGCAGAAAACGACTCTTTGGCCGACGCTCACTATAATATCGGTGTGGCCTATTTCAATCAAGCGATACAGTTAGATAAAGTATCGCAACGTACGCGGCAGAAACGCCGACAAATACAAGAGCTCTATGAGAAAGCACGGCCCTATATTGAGCAGTATCGTACTTTGGCGCCCAACGAAAAGGAGAAATGGGTGCCAGTGCTCTACACCATCTATCTCAACCTGAACATGGGAAAAGAATTTGACGAGATAGACCGAATCCGTATGAAAATTAAAAGGAAATGATGACACAAGAACAGATATTATCCAAGATGGGGGTTGATGCCCTCAGTGCCATGCAGACGGCGGCTATGGATGCCGTCATGAAATCGACGCACGACGTGATCATCCTGTCACCCACAGGTTCCGGAAAGACGTTGGCATATTTGCTGCCACTCGTCCAGCAATTAGACGTGAACGACAATAGGGTGCAGGCTGTAGTCATTGTGCCAAGCCGTGAACTGGCGTTGCAGTCAGAGCGGGTGCTGTCGTCCATGGGCTGTGGCATACGCGGCATGGCTGTATATGGCGGCCGTCCCACGATGGACGAGCACCGTGAGATAAGAAAACGTGAGCCTCATATTCTTTTTGCCACCCCGGGGCGCTTAAACGACCATATCGACAAGAATAACTTCAATGCTGAAGATGTAAGATATCTGGTGATTGATGAGTTCGATAAGTGCCTGAATATGGGGTTCCGCGACGAAATGGAACAAGCCATGAATACTCTTCCACAAGTACAGCGTCGCATACTTCTTTCGGCCACCGATGCTAACGAGATACCACGTTTCGTACAAATTGACCATGCTGTCAGGCTCGATTATCTAAATGAAGGGGAAGGCGATGACAGAATCAAAGAATATGTGCTTCGAAGTGATGAAAAAGACAAGTTAAACACGCTGTTTCAACTGCTCTGCACTTTAGGCGATGACAGTTCCATCGTTTTCCTCAACTATCGCGACAGTGTTGAGCGGGTTGATTTATTCTTGCGGCAGTCGGGGTTTATCACCAGCGCCTATCATGGGGGTATGGATCAAAAACAGCGTGAAGATGCGCTTTTCAAGTTCCGAAACGGTTCATCCAACATCTTGATTTCCACTGATTTGGCATCACGCGGACTCGATATACCTGAAGTGCGACACATCATTCATTATCATTTGCCTTTGGGCGAAGATGAATATGTGCATCGGGTAGGACGGACAGCCCGTTGGAAAGCCACTGGCGATTCTTATTTCGTCCTTGGACCAGAGGAGCAGTTGCCGTCCTATGTCGATTCGAGCATTGAAGTATTCATGCTTCCAGAACAGATACCACAGCCTCTTCCTCCTAAGATGGCCACCCTCTATATCGGGAAGGGTAAAAAAGATAAACTCAGCA
>CAMJFC010000029.1 GCA_946404865.1 uncultured Prevotellaceae bacterium | reverse complement strand
CCGACTCGCAGAAATGCCTGCGCGTCAGCGGCAAGCACAACGACCTGGAAGAGGTAGGTCACGACACCTACCACCACACCATGTTTGAGATGCTAGGCAACTGGAGCTTCGGCGACTATTTCAAAGAGGGAGCCATCGACATGGCATGGGAATATCTGGTGGATGTGCTCCACCTCGACCCGAAAGACCTCTACGTCACTGTGTTCGAGGGTTCTGAAGAAGAGCACCTGGAGCGCGACGACGAGGCCGCCGGTTACTGGGCCAAGCACGTGCCCGCCGACCATATCCTCAACGGCAACAAACATGACAACTTCTGGGAGATGGGCGACACCGGCCCATGCGGTCCCTGCTCGGAGATTCACCTCGACTCACGTACCGATGAAGAGAAAGCCAAGGTGTCCGGACGCGAGTTGGTGAACAAAGACGACCCACAGGTCATCGAGATATGGAACCTCGTGTTCATGCAGTTCAACCGCAAGGCCGACGGTTCGCTTGAGAAACTGTCGATGAACGTCATCGACACCGGCATGGGCTTCGAGCGTCTGGTACGTGCCATCCAGGGCAAGCACTCCAACTACGACACCGACATCTTCCAACCGTTCATCCGTGAGATATCACGCCTGTCGGGGTTGACCTACGGCGAGAAAGAAGAGACCGACGTGGCTATGCGCGTCATCGCCGACCATCTGCGTGCCGTGGCCTTCAGCATCGCCGACGGACAACTGCCCGGCAATGCCAAGGCTGGCTATGTCATCCGTCGCATCCTGCGCCGTGCCGTACGCTATGCCTACACCTTCCTCGGCCAGAAAGATGCGTTCATCTATCGTCTCATCCCCACGCTGGTGCATGAGATGGGCGACTCCTACCCCGAGCTGCCAGCCCAGCAACAGCTCATCAGCCGTGTCATCAAGGAAGAGGAAGACGCTTTCCTCCGCACCCTCGACAAAGGCATCTCGATGTTGGGCAATGCCATGGACACGCTCAAAGCCGAAGGCAAGACCGAACTCGACGGCGTACAAGCCTTCCGTCTGTTCGACACCTACGGATTCCCCCTCGACCTGACCGAGTTGATTTGCCGCGAGAACGGCCTCACCGTCGATGAGAAGCAGTTTGACGAGGAGATGCAGAAACAGAAAGCCCGCGCCCGCAACGCCGCCGCCGTAGAGAGCAGCGACTGGACCGAGTTAGCCCCCGGTGAGCAGCAGTTTGTGGGTTACGACTATACGGAATACACCTGCCATATCCTGCGCTACCGCCAGGTGACACAGAAGAAGCAGACCTACTATGAGTTGGTGCTCGACTACACCCCGTTCTATGGAGAGATGGGCGGTCAGACGGGCGACCGTGGTGTGTTGGTCAATGGCGAGGAGACCGTTGAGATCATCGACACCAAGCGTGAGAACGGACAGAGCATCCACATCGTGAAGCAACTGCCGAAAGACCCCACAGCCGAGTTCATGGCCTGCGTGGATACCGACCTGCGCGAAGCGTCGGCCGCCAACCACACCGCCACCCACCTGTTGCATCAGGCCCTGCGCCAAGTGTTGGGCACCCACGTGGAGCAGAAAGGTTCGTTTGTGAGTCCCGACACCCTGCGTTTCGACTTCTCCCACTTCCAGAAAGTCACCGACGAGGAACTGCGTCAAGTGGAACGGATGGTGAACGACCTGATTCGTCAGGATTTGCCGCTCGACGAACACCGCGACACCCCGATAGCCGAAGCCAAGCAGTTGGGCGCCATGGCCCTGTTCGGCGAGAAATACGGCGACAAGGTTCGTGTGGTCCGCTTTGGCGACAGCTGTGAGCTCTGCGGTGGTATTCACGCACGGAGCACAGGCCGCATCGGATTCTTCAAGATTATCGCAGAGAGCAGCGTGGCCGCCGGCATCCGCCGCATTGAGGCGAAGACAGGCAAGAACTGCGAGGAACTGCTCTATCAGATGGAAGACGGTCTGCGTGCCATCCGCAACCTGTTCAACAATGCCAAGGACCTGCAAGGTGTCATCCAGAAATACATCGAAGAGCACGACTCGATGAAGAAAGACATCGAGACCTTCAAGGCGCAAGCCGTGGAGCGTGCCAAGGAACGTTTGTTGAAACAGGCCCGCGAGGTGAACGGCGTGAAAGTGATTTCCGCCATCCTGCCCATGGACGCACAGACCGCCAAAGACCTGGTCTTCAAGGTGCGCCAGGCCGTGAGCGAGAACCTGTTGTGTGTGATAGGCACCACCTCGGGCAAGCCGACCCTGAGCGTGATGCTGAGCGACGACATGGTGAAAGACCACGGACTGAACGCCGGGCAACTGGTGCGCGAAGCCGCCAAGCTGATACAGGGTGGCGGCGGTGGTCAGCCCCACTACGCCACCGCCGGTGGCAAGAACGCCGACGGTCTGTCAGCCGCCATCGACAAGGTGATTGACGCGTTGAACGTTGAACATTGAACGTTAAACTTTGATCATTATGATTAGCAAGTAGGGACGCGGCGTGCCGCGTCCGCCCAAGAGAAAACCACGTGTTTGCGGACGCGGCACGCCGCGTCCCTACTTTCCACCTCAATCAACTATTGTCCAAACTCCCAATAACACCTCCCAACAACTATTGTCTTCACTCCTCCACTCCTTCACTCCTTCACTCCCCAAAGACTATTGTCCAAACTCCTAATAACACCTCCCAATTCTTCAATTCCTCAATTCTTCATCGCCGCAGGCGACCATTCAACATTCAAAACTCAACATTCAACTTCGCCGCAGGCGACCATTCAACATTCAACATTCAACACTCAACATTCACCCCCATATGAAACGTTATATCCTTTTCATCACCGCCATGCTCTTTTGCATCGGAGCATCGGCCATCGACATTAAGTTTTTGAAGAAAGACCGTGCCGACATCGACGGCATCTTCTATCAGTTCAATGCCAAGAAAGAGACAGCCACAGTGATTCGCCATCCCGATGGTTATAATGGCGACATCGTCATCCCGGAGAAAGTGGAAAAAGACTCAATCACCTTCTACGTGGAGGAGATAGGCTCAGGTGCCTTTGCCGACTGCGTGGGTGTCACCTCTATTGAGATACCACGCACCATAGAGGCGATTGGCTCGGGTGCTTTCGCCGGTTGCAGTTCCCTTACCTCTGTCACCATCCCTGATGCCATCACCGTACTGCCCGACAATTTGTTCAAGGACTGCGCCTCGCTAACCGAGGTGAACCTGCCTGCAGGCACAAAAAAGATGGGCAACGGCTTCTTCCAAGGTTGCAAGTCGTTAGAGTCGTTCACCTTCCCCTCCACACTGTCGGAAGTGCCCGACTACACGTTTGCGGGTTGCAGCAGTCTGATTTACGTGAGCATCCCCGTCAGTGTGCAGAAGATTGGCAATGCTGCTTTTGCCGAATGCAGCAGTTTAGAGGCCATCGAGATACCTACGGGTGTGAAAGAGATAGAAAGCAGTGCCTTCCGTGGTTGCACTTCGCTCCGTCATTTCACCTTCCCCGGCAGCATCAAGGTCATTGATGACAACCTCTTCCGCGACTGTGCCACACTCACCTCAATCATCATCCCCAATTCTGTGAAAGAGATTCAGCACGACGCCTTCCGCGACTGCCACAGCCTGGACAGCATCGGGTTACCCAATTCGTTGCAGAAAGTGGGTTCGAGTGTGTTTGAGGGTTGCAGCAGTCTGCGCACCATCACGCTGCCTGTCAGTTTAAAAGAGATATCCTCCGACATGTTCCACGACTGCAGCTCATTGACGACCATCAAGTTGCCTGCCGCCATCAAGAAGATAGGCAGCAGTGCTTTTGAGGGGTGCGCCTCACTGTCTGAGATTACGATTCCCGTGTCAGTGAAAGAGATTGGCGGTTCGGCATTCGACAAATGTGCCAACCTGATGGATGTTTATGTGCAGGGGGTGACTCCCGTGAAGATCAGCGGCAGCACCTTCAGCAAGGCCACAGAGAAAGAAGGCACGCTCCATGTGAAGCGCAGTGCCAAGAATGGTTACAGCTCCGACAAGCAATGGAAGCGTTTCCTCACGATTGAAGAGATGTGATGGCAATAAAACATGGCTTTCCTGAAAGAAATGAGAATAGAGACAAAGATGCATGACGCGTTTTTCATCGTCGATGATGACAAAAAAAGGATATGGCAGACATGCTCTCCACCCAACCACTCTCACTCGTGCGTTACCAATATCGTCGGGTGGAAGGTGGAACGATGAACATGGAACATTAAAAAACGCTCTCCTAAGATGGAGAGCGTTGATTTTTAGTAATAGCGGAGGGCCGCAGTCATCACTTCGACATGTCGAAACCGATGCGGAGGCCGTCATAGTTGGTACTCAGGTCGCCGATGGTACTGAGGGTGCTGTTGCCACTGAGCGAAGCCACCGTCTGGAGCAGAGATAGCAGTTTCTTTCCCTCGAAGAGGAGGCTGATGCCATTCGTGGTGCCTGTAATATAACCGTTGATATTGATGCCAAGCAACGCGGTCTTCATGTTGATGGCTCCGGTCGAGGGGTTGTAAGTGTATGTGCCGGAGAGACCGGTACCAAGCAGTTTGCCTTCGAACTGTTTGTTGGAGCCGAAGGTAAAATAGGTGTTCGACGACTTGATGCCCACGGAGTTATAGGCACCCTGCAGCTTATTCTCAATCTCTTGTGCCACTAATTCGCCGCCAGCTTTTGCGAGCACATTGCTGCTGGTAAAAGCCACACCCGGACGGGTGTATCTCCAGCTGCCAACGAGTCCCGCCTCAGACACTTTGTCAAGTCCGAGTACGGAGGTAAGCACATTGCCTATGCCCGACGCACCCGTTCCGTCAGTACCCGTCAAACCACCGAGCACACCAGTTAAGATATCACCACCTCCACATGCTACCATGGTCATGGCAGCCATCCCAACGAAAAATGCTTTGATTTTTTTCATAATGATTATAGTTTGTTATTGTTTGTGATTCTTTTCGGCAAAATTATATATTTTCAACGAAAAAACGGTCAAAATAGTTGTTTTTTTTCAGCAAATTCAACAAAAAGTGCTTTCCAATGGATGAATCAGATGATAAATATGTAATTTTGCAAGCTATAAATGATAACCAGTTTCAATAACGTCAATAACGATGAAAAAAATCTTTACACTCATGTGGCTTGTCATGGCTTGCTGCGCATCGGTCATGGCTCAAGACCCCAACACATTATCTTTCGTTGACAAGGACGGCAACACCCTGCTCAACGGAACCATATTGACCATCAAAGACGCTGTGGAAGACGGTTTTGGCGACATCGTCATGCCATCGAACATCAGTGTGAGAAACAACACCGACACCGAACAAGGGGTGAGAGTGATTTGCAGTATCAAGACCATCGACAACGGCAACTTCCAAATCTGTTTCCCCTCAAGTTGTATCTCAAAAACAGCAACAGGTACGTTTACCACCTCAGCCGGCCCTTTGAGCGGCAATCAAACCACCAACTTGCAGACAGAATGGCTCCCCACAGCCGAAGGACGCTGTACGGTGGTCTATCAACTGCAACTCATGAAGCAGCAACCCGACAACCCGCTGAAATATGACGAGGGGGAATTAGGTCCTGCCATCACCGTCAGTTATGAGTATGGCAACGTTGGCGGCGACCCGACACCTGCGGGTGATCAATACCTCTGCGGACAATACACGACCGACGACCTCGCTGAATACGGGTCGGGGTTAGGCAGTGCTACCAAAGGAGTATGTAAAGTGGCTACGGTATTCGACAGCGAAGTCACCGCCTCGTTTGACGGTTTCAAGGTTGTCGGCATGCGCGTGGGACTCATTGAAGACATCACCAACTTTGGTGTCTTCGTTGACAAGTTAAAGAATGGCAGTATCATCTCGTTTAAGAGCAAGGAGGTAGGCTCCGCCACCAAAGGTTGGAACACCGTCATGTTCGACGAGAGCGAGCAGTTCACATTATCAGCTGACGAGGTTTATTTTATTGGTTTCTCCTATTATCAGAAGAACACCGTCAACCCGCGTACGGGATATTTGACCGATGACTGCTACCCCATCTCCTACTACGAAGACAGTGAGACGAAAGGCTTATTCTATTTTTACGGCAACATCCCCAGTTCTCAAGGGGGAAACGGTCTGTCATGGTACATGCTGGACGACACCGGTGCCCTGTCTGTGCAACTGATTGTAGAAGGTGAGTTGCCCGACCAGCACATCATCATCGGCCCGCTGACCGCCGACAAGAAATACTACCAAAAAGGAGGAGAACTCTCCTGGACAGTTAAACTCACCAACATGGGCAAGGAAAACATAGAGAGTGCCGGAATGAACATCTATATCGACGGCGAGATGGTGGGCAGCCAAAACAACAACATTTCAATCCCTGCCACCCAGCGAGCCAACATCAACGGCTCACTCTCCCTGCCTGCCGACATCGCGCTCTTAGGTCACACACTGAAGGTAGAGCTGAACACCGTCAACGGCAACGCTACGACCGGTGAGATAGAATACAATAAGCAGACAACACCGTTCAATATTTTCATTCAATCCGTTGACCGTCAGAAATACCTGATTGAACACTTCACCTCGAACACCTGCACCTATTGCCCCAGGGGCTACAACCTGCTGCGTCGCTTGACTGCCGAATACGATGATATAGCCTGGGTGTCCATCCATGGCAACATGAACGGCAAGGACCCGCTGAACTTCAACGAGTGCAACCTCATTGAGTCGATGGAAGGACTGACGGGTTGGCCTGGTGCCAGTATGAACCGTATCTACGACGATTACTTTGCTGACGGCAGTCCTACACTGGTTTACGGCATCGGATATCCTGACCAATACATCACAGCGGCCATATCCGAGATACGCACTTTGTTGACCACCGCTTCCGACCCCTCCTTCGTGACACTCGACATCCAACCTGTATTCGACGCTGCCACCCGCAACCTCAGTATCACCGTCAACGGCACAGGTGCAGAGGGTGCCAGCCTGTTGCTTTCAGGCCAAGCCCTGACCCTTTATCTGACAGAAGACGGGCTGACGGGCCGACAGCTGAACAACGGTACGTGGGTGAGTAATTATAAGCACGACAATGCCCTGCGCATGGTGGTCACCAGTTTCGGCGGCGATGACATCACGTGGGACGGCGACAATTTCGTGTTCACCAAGTCGGTGACCCTTCCCGAGAGTTGGGTGGCAGAGAACATGACCATCACGGCGTTTGTGGCACCCCAGGTCAAGAGCGTCTCCACAGCCGACATTTACAACATGAGCGTGAACAACTGCGAACAGGCTGCCGTGATAGGCGTTCCTGACGGTATCCATCCCACTGCCGTGCAGACTCCGGCGCAAGTCGTATCGCGCTACAACGAGGCTGGTCAGCAAATCACCTCCCCCAAGCGCGGCCTGAATATCGTCAAGATGAGCGACGGCAGCATCCGCAAGGAAATCAGACGGTAATCATTCCGTCTGCGTGCCGGGCCAGTTGACGAGGTAAAGGGTTGTGGTGGCACGGGTAAAGGCGGTATAGAGCCAGTGGATATAGTCGGGTGTAAGCATCTCATCGGTCATATAGCCCTGATCCACATAGACATGTTCCCACTGCCCGCCCTGCGCCTTATGACAAGTCACGGCGTAAGCGAACTTTATTTGCAGAGCATTGAAATAGGCATCCTCACGGATTCTTTTCAATCGCTCTGCTTTTTGTGTCACATCGGTATAATCCTCGTTGACAGCAGCGAAGAGTTGGTCGTTCTGCTCGCGCGTCAGTGCTGGTGCCTCGGTGGTCAGCGTGTCGAGCAGCACCGTACACGACAGTTCATAATCATCGTAATCGGGAAAGACCAAAACTGCATCGGCAAAATGAAAGCCATAGAGTTCGCGTTGGTTGCGCACACGTTGCACCCTCATCCTGTCGCCGTTGGCGATAAAGGGGAACGGAGCCTTCTCCTGTTCGGTCCAATAGTAATTATTGCGCACCACCATCAGACTGTCGCCCGTGGACAACTGCTCCTCACGGCCGAGCACTGTATTGCGGATGCCTAAGTTATACACATTGGCTCGTTTGTTGCTTCGTGTCACCACAATGGTCTCGTCCATCCCTACCCTGCTGAAACTGCTGTTGAGCGACTCTATCAGTTCATCGCCCGGCACCATGCGTATGTCGGCAAAGCCTCGAAAACGGATGCGTGGCAGTTGTGTCATCTCATCGTGCGTAATCATCTGCCGAACCACGGTGGCATTGTAGAGGATGCCCGACTCAGCCGACTGGCGCAGCACTTGGTTGAGGTCGCACTCATAGACCTTTAATCCATAACGCCGGAGCACGTCGCCTTGCAATGCCGGCGATTCCGCCTCGCCCACGGGTGGCAACTGTGCCTTGTCGCCGATGAGCATCATCCGGCAGTTGTGACCGCCATAGACAAAGCGCACCAAATCATCGAGCAGCCGTCCGCTGCCGAAAGCGGTGTCGCCACTGCTGCCATTGGCTATCATCGAAGCCTCATCGACCAAGACCAATGTGTCGCGATAGGAATTGAAATTGAGTTGAAAGCCGGCCATGTCGCCCGTGAACGCCTCCTGGCGATAGATGCGCCGGTGGATGGTGAACGCATCGTGACCACTGTTGAGTGCAAACACCTTGGCGGCACGTCCGGTGGGTGCCAGCAGCAGCAACCGCTGCCGCAGAGCCACCATGGCCCGCACCACAGCCCCGGCCAGCGTCGTCTTTCCCGTTCCGGCACTGCCGCGCATCACCATCACCGACCTCGGGTCGGCATCGGTCAGGAAATCGCAAAAGGTGCGAATGGCGTTCTGCTGTTCAGGTGTGGGGTGGAAGGCAAAGGCATGCCGTATCTGGTATTCAAATTCCTGTTGTATCATGTTTTTTGGCGAAAATGATGGTTATCTCGATGAATTGTTGTACTTTTGCAGTCCGATAGGGCAGACAAAAGTAATCAAAAAAAATCATACTGGCAATCATTTCCGTGAGAATTCGTCACAATTACATCCTCGCTTTGTGTGCCGTGGCTTTGGCCGTGGCATGCGTGTGGAGTGTGAGCCGTCCGCTGCGGTTTAACCAAGAGCGTGAGGAGCGCGAGACTGCCGTGAAACAACGTTTGCTAACCATCAGAAGCGCCGAAGAGCGCTACTGCGCACAGAAGGGAGAATATGCGGCCGACTTTGCCACGCTCATTGCTGCGGGTCTGTTGCCCGACTCGTTGCAGTTCGTCCCCTACTCCGACGGCGAGCCGTTTGACCTCAGCACTTCGGCACGTATCACGAAGTCGGGCAAGGTGGTGCCGCTGATGCAGTGCGGTGCGCAATATCATCAGTATCTGAAAGGGCTTGACGACAACAGCGTGGGCAATCTGACCGACGCGGCGGATGCCGCTGGCCGCTACCCGGGTTTGAAGGTGGGCGACCTGACGGAAGATAACGGAAATGCAGGAAATTGGGAGTGAAATGAAACGACTTATCATACGAATCAGCGAACGTGGCATGGCCTTTGCCACCGACCACTATGACACCGGCACTTCGGTGGAGTATGAACCCTACAGCACGCGGAGCGGTGTCTCGGCGGCAGCCAACCTGCGCGAGGCGTTGAAGACATCGAAACTGCTGTCGCGCACCTACGACCGTACCGAGGTGCTGCTCGATACGCCGATGCTGTTGGTGCCGCTCGACGAGTTTCAGGAGGACGAGGCCGCTACGCTCTACGCCCATACGTTCTTAGGTTTCGACCAACACCATATCGACCATGTCATCATCGCCGAGTTATACAGTGTGGCCGTTTTTGCGGTCAACAAAGACCTGCGGACGGTGGTCAGCGACCACTTCGCATCACACCGTTTCATGCCCATCAGCCTGCCCGTGTGGCGGCATCTGCGCATACAGGCCAACAACGGGCAGCGCAAGAAACTGTTTGCCTACTTCCACGACGCACAGGTTGAGTTGTTCAGCAGTTGGCAGAACCGCATCCGCTTCTACAACACCTTCCCAGCCACGCAAGAGCACGACGCACTCTACTACCTGTTGTACGTATGGCGCCAGACTGGTTTGAACGCCGAAATGGACGAGATGCACATCGTGGGCGACATGCCCCACCAAGACTGGCTGACGGAACGCCTGCGGCAGTTTCTGCGCAACGTGAGTGTCATCAATCCTGCCGACGACCTGATGAATGCACCTGCCACCCATACCGACGGCATGCCCTACGACCTGATGACCCTCATATCCACCAACAGCCACGAATAAGCACCATGCGCATCATCACAGGAATTTATAAAGGCCGCCGCTTTGACGTGCCCCGCACCTTCAAAGCCCGTCCCACGACCGATTTTGCCAAAGAGAATATTTTCAATGTCATCAACGGTTACCTCGACTTGGAGGATGCCGACGGCCTTGACCTCTTTTCCGGCACGGGCAGCATCTCGCTCGAATTGGTATCACGCGGTTGCCGCCGTGTGGTCAGCGTAGAGGCCGACCGCGACCATTGCGCCTTTATCCACCAGTGTCTGCAGAAGTTGGGCACTGAGGCGGTGAGCCTCGTCCGTGGCGACGTTTTCAAATTTGTAAAACGATGCCGCGAACAGTTCGACATCATCTTTGCCGACCCGCCCTACGCTTTGGAGCAACTGAGCACCCTACCCTCGCTCATCTTAGGACAGGGGCTGCTCAAAGAAAACGGAATCTTGGTGTTTGAGCATGGCAGTCGCAACGATTTCAGCCAAGAGCCGGGATTTGTGGAACACCGCGCATACGGCAGCGTCAATTTCTCCATCTTCAGAGCATTGGCGCAAACAACCGGACAAACGACTCCCACAGACGCGTGAGGAAACTGCGCTGCTCGATGTCTTTCACCTCGTCGAGCGGTACCGATTCTTCCATGTCGCGCTCAAACACTTGTTTGAGCCGTTGCGCCATGGCTGGGTCGTAGAAAAACGCATTGGATTCAAAATTATTCTCAAAACTACGAAAATCGATGTTGGTAGAACCGCACGAACACAGGCTGTCGTCGCAGACCAGCAGTTTTGAGTGGTTGAATCCGCTCTTGTATAAATAGATTTTCACCCCACCTTCGGCAGCCTGCATCACATACGACGAACTGGCCCACTTCACCACCTTGGCATCAGCCTTCATCGGAATCATCAACCGCACATCCACACCCGACTGTGCACACGTGCGCATGGCGAAGAGCACCGGCTCTGTGGGCAGGAAATAAGGCGTGGACATATACACATAATGCTTGGCATTGAGCAACACGCTCACATAGCCCTGCATCATCTCGGGCGATTCGCTGGTAGGATTGCTGGTGACGATTTGCGCCAGACAGTTGTTGGAGATGTCGGGGTCTATTTCCGGATAATACGTTCGGTCGGAGATGAGTGTGCGGTCCACGAAATACCAATCGACGAGGAAAGCACTCTGTATGCCATACACCGCCCCGCCCCGGATACGCAGATGGGTGTCGCGCCACATCTGCTGACTGCTGCCCTTGACATAACGCAGGGCGATGTTCATCCCGCCGATGAAACCCGTGCGTCCGTCGATGACACACAGTTTGCGGTGGTTGCGGTAGTTCACTTTGCTGGTGAAGGCGGGAAACTTCACGGGCATGAAGGCATGCACATCGATGCCTGCCTCGCGCATCCGCTCGAAGAATGCTTTCGGCACCTTCCAGCACCCCACATCATCGTAGATGACACGCACCTCGACACCCGCCTCGGCCCTTTCGATGAGCGCATCGCTGACCAAGTAACCCAACGGGTCGTCTTCAAAGATATAGGTGTCGATGTGGATATGGTGCTTGGCCTGGGCTATCTCAGCGAGCAGCGCAGGGAAAAAGTCATAACCGCTGGTGTAGATGTCCACCTCATTGTTTTTAAACGGCAGTGTCCACCCGTTCGAGGCAAAGAGACGGATGAGGTTACGATATTCCTCGGGCAGTTGAAGGCTGCGCTGTTCAACAAATCCGAGCATCGACCGTCGGGTGATTTGGTCGAGACTCTGTTTGCTGATGATGCGTTCGCGCCGTGTGTTCTGTCCGAAGAAGAAGTAGAGTATCACCCCGATGACAGGCAGGAAAATCAACGCCAGAAGCCACACCAATGCTTTAGCGGGCTGACGGTTGTCCATCAGTACCGCTATGATGGTGCCGAGTGTGACGACCACATAGATGACGAAGATAATCCAGTTGACGTAAATCATTAGGAGGAGTTGCTGTTATTGGGAGTTTGGGAGTTTAGGAGTATTATTGGGGAGTGTGGGAGTTTAGGAGTTTGGGAGTTTGGACAATAGTCTTTGGGGAGTGAAGGAGTGGAGGAGTGAAGGAGTGAAGACAATGCTCCATTTGCAGAGTAATCTCTTACCTCTTACCTCTCACCCCTTACCTCTAAACGTCATCATCGGGTTCTCCCTCCTTTTTAGGGGCGATGCGCTGGAGATAAGCCAGTTCATTGATGGCGAAATCGCTGTTTTCTGGTTCGTTGAGCATATCCTTGAGCAGTTTTCGGGCATACGGGTAACTCTCCCTCTCGATAAGCAGATACACCTTACGACGCCGCAGGAAATTGTAGAAACTGCGCACGTTGGCATCCAGCATCGGACTGTCTTCGTCGTCATCGTCACCATGGTGCATCTCCAATTCGCCGATGAGCCCGTCAACCATATCTTCCACACGGATGTCACTGAAATTGACCATGCAGTTGACCTGCTCGGTGGTATAGGTGATGCGCCGCTGCGGCGCTGTGAGCTCAAGGTAGTAGATGGCACGGTCGTAGCGCTTGAGCTCGGCATAACAGAATCCGATGAGGTAGCACACTTCGTAGAACTGTTCTTTCTGCGCATTCTTCAGGTATTTGAAGCGCGATAGCAGTTGGCCAAAGGCATGTTCCAGATAGTTCAACGCCTCGGCGAAACAGTTGTTGGAGAAATGACGCCGTCCGAGATAGAGGTCTTTGGCGAGCGACTCGTCCGTGATTTCGCACACCAGTTTCTGCTCGTCGGTCAACCCTTCCTGATCACCCGACTTGGCTTTTCCCAAGGCCTCCTTCCACATATAGCGGAACTCATCCACCCGCTGTTTGTCGGCAATGAGGTCAACAGCCACGAGCGCCGACACCGTCTGCGCCTGGTTCTTGCTCCATCCGAAGGGCACATCATGGTAACGCGCCGACAACGGTTCGATGGTCATGGTGAGACGGTAATAACGTGTCTTGTCATCGCCGCCATGTTCGTTGAGCAAGAGGAGCAGCGTGCGCTGGGCATGTTTCGTGTCGTCCTGGAAATGGAGAACAGCGACACAACGCGGCGCGAGGGTACCTTGGTGGTCTAACAACTGGCGCGGGGTGAGTGCCGTCAACTGCTCAGCGGAAAGATCTCGACCCTGCATAGGTCCGTCAAGCACCTCGAGACGGTCAACCTGAAACGTATTCAAGTCGAAGAGGCGTTGAACCAGATCCACGACAGTGAGCGGTTTCGCTTGGTCGGGTGTGTCCCTCAGTTCACCCTCAGGCTGATGCGCCAGCTCCATCTCGCGCAACAGCGACATCTCATGTCCCCATTTCACGGCATCTGCCTCAATATCTACACCCTCGTTGTTGGCACTGCGGAGCAGTTCCTCGAACCGCCTGGCGAAAGCGTTCTGCCAGCTGAACATATTCTGCATGGTGCGGGCCAGGATTTCACGGGCATGGTCAGGATGCAACAATACCCCGGTAATGGCATGCAGGTCCACCTCGTTTTTCTCCGAATTGGTTGAATACACGATGCGCTCGCACTCACTGTTCAAGTTACTCTGGTTGCAGACGTGCCTGGCCAGGTTGAGATAATCAGCCTTTGTGGTGTAGAAGAAGAGATACATCACGCGGATATAAGGTGTGTCTTTCTCCAACCTGATGCGGAAATGCCCGTTCTGGTAGTCAAAGGCAGCCACCCTGTCGTCGTTGTCATCCTCCCACTTACAGGCACAATTCATCTGCTTGAGCGTCTGGTGTACCAGCCGTTCCCGCACTTTCATGTCGGTCGTCAGACCTGCAGAGGATTTTTTGTTGAATATATCTTGAAATAATTTCACGTCTTCATTTTTTATAACTATAGAGGTCTCCCCCCTCTTACCTCTCACTTCTTACCTCTCACACCCTTACCCCTCACCTCCTACCCCTTAACCCCCCATCATACCTCTCACCCCTTACCCCTTACCTCTCACCCCTATTTTATCTCCCGATTCGCCTTCCTACTTTTGTACCTATCAGGTTGCGGAGCTCGCTCATCTCCCGGTATTCCTTGAGCACGGGAGTGAGACGTTGCATATCGCCCGAGGCCAAGGCGATTTCGCGCTTCAGCGACATCAGGCGCTGCTCCACCCAGTTTTGTTTGAAATCGAGCACCAAATGTTGTGCCAAGTTGCGCAGATAATCCTCTGTGGGTTGCAACATCAGGTGTGTGGTGAAAATGCCGTCGCCGGCAGTCATGCGTGCCGCTATGCTGCTCACCTGGATATCGGGATGATGATTGAAATAATTCTCTGCGACAAACCCCTCCTCGCCCGCATGCGTGACCGCTTCGTTGAGAATGCGCTGATAGAGCGGTGAACTCAGTTCCAGGTGGTCGCCCTCCAACTCACAGTAGATATACTGTGCCACGCTGAGGTCCACCCGCTCATGGGTTTCTTCGATTTCCACTTGGTGGAAGATAATCTCCTCGCCATGACGCATCACCAACTGTATCAGCATATCCTCCAACTCCTGAACCTTCTGAGGTTGCTCTTTCGGTTGCAGTCTTGGTTGCTGCTCATTCAGCGTCCGCGCTTCCCGTTCCGCCTCTTTTTGCTTCTCCTCTACTCCGGCACGGATGAATTTATTCATCTGCGAGATGAGGGTTGTCTCAGCGATGCCGATACGCCGTGCGCAATCTTGGATATAGGTGGCCCGTATGATGGGGTCCACAATCACAGAGATGCTCTTGACGATATTGTTGATGGCCTCGCTCCGCTTGATGGGGTCGCTGACCCCCTGCAACAAGAGCCGGGTCTTAAACTCGATGAAGTCGGTCTGATGCTCCTCGATGTATTTCTTGAAATCCGCCGCAGTATGCTTCCGTGCGAAACTGTCAGGGTCTTCCTGGTCGGGCAGCAGCAGCACTTTCACGTTCATGCCCTCAGCCAGCAGCATGTCGGTGCCTCGCATGGCCGCATGGATGCCAGCCTCATCGCCGTCGTAGAGCAGCACGATATTCTGCGTGAAACGGCGGAGCAGTTTGATTTGGAAGACGCTGAGCGCCGTGCCCGAGTTGGCCACCACATTCTCAATGCCGCATTGGTGCATGGAGATGACATCGGTATATCCCTCCACCATATAGACGCAGTCCTCCTTGACGATGGCCCGTTTGGCTTGGAAGATGCCATAGAGTTCATGGTCTTTGTGATAGATGACGGAGTCGGGCGAATTGACATATTTCTGCGCCACGCCCTTCGTGCGGGAGTCGAGCAAACGACCGCCGAACGCCGTCACCTTGCCGCCCACGCCAATCCAGGGGAAGATGACGCGACCCGCGAAACGGTCAGAGAGCGTGGCACCCGGCAGGGGATTGCCTTGCTCATCGCGTCGCACATAGCACAGACCTGTCTTCTCCAGAAACTCCGCCTTATACCCCGCCGATGTGGCAGCAGTGGCCATGGCATCACGTTTCTTGGGCGCAAAACCAAGTTTAAAACGCTCGATGATATCGTCACGGAACCCGCGCGAACGGAAATACTGCATGCCGATGGCCCGTCCGTCCACATCATTGTGCAGGATGTCGGCGAAATAGTTCGCAGCCCACTCATTGACGATGAGCATCGACTCGCGCTCGTTTTGCTGTTCACGCTCCTCATCGGTCTGCTCGCGCTCCTTGATTTCGATATGGTATTTATTGGCCAGCCAGCGCAGCGCCTCGGGATAGGTCATCTGTTCGTGCTCCATGATGAAGTTGACGGCATTACCTGCCTTGCCACAGGAGAAACATTTATAGACGCCCTTGGCCGGGGAAACGGAGAACGACGGCGTGCGGTCGTCGTGGAACGGACACAATCCTTTATAACTCGTACCGCGCTTGCGCAGCGACACGAAGTCGGACACCACATCTACGATGTTGACCGCATCCATGATTCTGTCTATGGTAGCCCTATCTATCATCTTTAGGATTGTTGTCGATTGTTCACGTCTTGAACTTGCAAAATTAAATATTTTTTTTCACTTGCAAAAAATTATGCGATAAAATGATTACCTTTGCAGTGAAAAAACAACCGACAAAGACAATACACACTTGACATCATGACAATCATCATTGCTATTATCTGCCTTTTGGTGGGATGCGCCATCGGGTATTTGGCGACCAACAGCCGTAATGCCAGTCTCACCACACAGGCGCGCATGCAACAAGAGCGCATCGAGGCACTGCGCCGCCGGATGCAAGAACACAGTGACAGCATCGCCACCCTGACCGAAGAACGCACGACCCTGCTGGCGCAGCGCGATGTGCTCGACACACAAGTAAGCCATCTGAAAACCTCGATGGACGAACTGCGACAGCAAAACCTCGAGACGCTGCGGCAAACACGCGAGCAGTACGAACAGCGGTTGCAGGAGACCCGCGAACAATATGAGCAACAGATGCGGCAGGCCGAACAAAGGCAACGGGAGACGGAAGAACGACAGGCGCAACTGATACGCGAACAAATCAACACCGCATCGGAAAACATCCTGAAAAAACGGGCTGAGGAACTGTCGGTCAACAACCTGGAACAGATGGCCAACATCCTGACCCCGCTACAAGAGAACCTGCGGCAGATGCGCGAGGCGGTGGAACGAAGCGACCGCGAACACACCACCAGCATGGAACGACTTGACTCGGCCATCAAAGCCAACCTGCTAAAGGCGCAAGAGGTGGGCGAACGCGCCGATAAACTGGCACAAGCCCTGACCAGCGAGAACAAGACTCAAGGCAATTTCGGCGAACTGCGCTTGCGCACGCTTCTGGAGAACATGGGGTTTGAACAAGGGGTGGAGTTTGAAGAGCAATCGACCCTCCGCGACGACGAGGGCAAGACCCTGCACGACGAAGAAAAAGGACGGCGCATGATACCCGATGTCATCCTGCATTTCCCCGACCAGCGCGACGTGGTGATTGACTCGAAGATGTCGCTCAAGGCGTTCGAGGACTATTACCAAGCCGACACCGACGAGGCGAGGGACGATGCGCTGAAACGGCATCTCAACTCGGTGCGCAACCATGTGAAAGAACTAGCGCACAAGAACTACAGCCGCTATCTGCGACCCGGGCACGGCAAACTCGATTTCGTGCTGATGTACGTCTATAGCGAAAGTGCCCTGCAACTGGCTCTGAGCCACGACACCACACTTTGGCGCGAGGCCTATGAGCAGGGGGTCATCATCAGCGGCAGCCAAAATCTGTATATGATGCTGCGTGTGTTGGAGATGACATGGCGGCAAGTCAAACAGGCAGAGAACCAAGAAGCCATCATGACCACTGCCAATGAACTGGTGAACCGCGTGCAACTCTTTTATGAGCGGTTCGTCAATGCCGACGAGCAGTTGCACAAGACGTGCGAGGCCTTCGACAGTCTGAAGAAAACAACCTCACCATCAGGCCAGGGCATCATCACTACCGCCACCCGTCTGTTGAAATACGGTGCGAAAGAGAATCCCAAACGCAGACAACGATTGCCGAAAGAGGAAAGTTGAATGTTGAGTTTTGAATGTTGAGTTGTCGTCTGCGGCGATGAAGAATATTTGAATGTTGAGTGGGAAAAAGAGGTAAGAGGTAAGAGGTAAGGGGTAAGAGATATGTTTTAGGTGCAAGGGGCATGGAGCAAAAGGTGTGTTTGGTGCATGAGGGGCATTTCTCGGTTAGGTGAGCGTAGCGAACACAGATAATCGCAACTCTGTTGCGTAGCAATCATGCCGGCCCTTTGATGGGCCGAGCATACCTTAGTGTCAGAGCGACGAGGAGGAGCGGTTGAAACCCTTTCCCTGGAGAGGGAAAGGGCTTGGAATAGGGTTGAAGCCCTCCCATGGGAGGGTTGGGTGGGGGAAAATTATTCGGCCGATGAGTTATGAATCCTAAGGAACATAGGAATCAAGGAATGTCGGCCTTGCGGCCGAGAAGGGAATGGGGGAAGCATGGTATTTACGCCCCTCCCTCGGGAGGGGACGGGGATGGGGCTCAACAATCATGCCAGCCCTTTGATGGGCCGATGAGTTGTGGATTCTAAAGTGGGGAGCTGTCATAGTTAATAAAAATTAACAACCTTTTTAACGATGAATGGAAGAAAAATGAATATTTTTGCAACCCAAAATGAAATACTTCACAACAACAGCTAAAATGAAACATTTTACCCTTTTATTCCTGACGGTCTTACTGGCCACATTCGCCAAGGCACAGACCACCGCCACTCCACCCTCCGGCGCAACTGTAGAGACATGGAACGCCGCGTTCCTGTATCATTATTTCAACAGCAGCGGCAGTGAACAGACTGAGAACATTGCCGAGGAGATGGACGTGGCATTCGACGGCAGCGATGTGTACTTCAACCTGCCCAACCCCATCACCGGCAACAGTTGGGTGAAAGGCACCCTCAGCGGCAACACAGCCACGTTCGCCCGTTCGCAATATATCGGCACCTATAGCGGCAGCAAGGCTTACCTCGACGCCATGGGCGAGAACGGTCTGTGCGACCTGGTGCTCAACTACGACAGCGAGAAAGGTATCTTCAGCACCGACCTCTATGTGCTCATCAACAGCAGTCTGACCGAGCAGTCGGCATGGTGCTACTACACCGGTTTCACCGTCAGCAAGAACAGCGGCGGCGACGGCAGCGATGTCAACCCCGACGGCACCATCACACCGCCAGCCTCAGCCACACAAGAGAACTGGGTACTGTCGTGCCTCAATGTGAACCCCAACGATGAGTCGCAGACCGAGACGGTGAAGGAGACGGTGAAAGTGGCCTTCTCGGGCAGCAATATCTATATCCAAGGACTGAGCGCATACGTGCCCGAGGCATGGATAAAAGGCACCATCAACAGTTCTACCGCTACCTTTGCTACCCGCCAGTATATGGGTACGGGCTATGGCTACAGTGTCTATACCATCGGCTACAACGGCACAGAGACTGACATTGTGTTCAACTACGACTCGGAGAAGGGAACCCTCACGACCGACACGTATATCTTGGGCATCTCTTCCTCAGAGACGCTGCTCCAACAACTCACCAATGTCACACTGACCCGTCAGGGCGGCGACGACCCCGTCGTTGTGGATGAAGTGGTGACGCCCCCGTCGACTCTGAAGACCACAGAATATGTGTTCAAAGGCTCGTCCATTATCTACGACACCGACGGCACCATCGCCGGACTGAAACCCGTGCAGTGGAACGTGCGTGTAGGTTTCGTGGGCAGCAAGTATGTCTATATCCAAGGACTCTGTCCTTATCTGCCCGACGCATGGGTACGTGGCGACATGAACAGCGACGGTGAGGTGACCTTCACCCGTGGACAGTATTTCGGCGAGGCCATCACACATCAGAACTTCTATTTTGCAGGTATGATTTTCAACGAGCTGTCCGACGTGGTGCTCGAGTGGTCGTCATCCACACTCACCTTCACGGGCGGCAGTTACTACATGGCTATCAACTCGCAGAAGAACACATTGGCTCCCTACGACATCTACGCCGGCATCACCATCACACGCATCAAGGATGTGGCTGCCACTCCCGCCGACCCGGCTGTCGCTGAATATCAACCCTACAACAGCGAGGCCAGCTATGGATACGCGCGCTTTGAAGTTCCCACCCAAGATGTGGACGGCAACGCCATTCTGATGGACAAACTGTCGTACCGTATCTACACAGAGATTGGCGGTGTGCAAGAGCAATACGTGTTCACACCTTCGTTCTACCAAAACCTGACCGAAGAGATGAGCACCGTGCCCTATATGTATGCCGACGGCTGGGACTTCTACCGTGGCGGCACCTTTGTGTCGTTCTACGACAGCAACAACGAGTTCGACAAGATTGGCATCCAGAGTGTGTATAACGGCGGCAACCAAGAGCATGTGTCGAATATCGTTTGGTACGACATCAAAGGCGGCACCGAAGGCATCGAGACCGCCACTGCCACTGAAGGCGTGAGCGTGAGCTACTATGACTTGCAAGGCCGCCGTGCCACCGCTGATGCCAAAGGCATCCTGTTGCGCGTAGAGACGCTCAGCGACGGCACCACCCGCACCACCAAGTTGGTACGCAGATAAGGACGTCGCAAGTTAAGACGGAGAGAGAAGCAAACAACCCTATCAACACCGGGCAGATTCAGATATCTGTCCGGTGTTATTTTGTCTCCGCAAAGTGATTTGCACACTTTTTTTATCACACACACCGCGAATTGTTGAAAAAAACGTGTAACTTTGCACCCAAGCAAATACAAACTACTCACTAATATGAATCTACGACGAATCAAAACCGCAATGGCAGCGATGCTGCTCACGACAACCCTCGCGGCACAACCCAACTACAGCAGTACAAGACAACAAGAGACGCTCGACCGTGGTGTGGTGGCTTTTAACACCAGCAACAACACCACGTTTATCTCATGGCGTTACTTCAGCGAGGAGAGCGGCTACAAATACCAACTCTTCCGCAACGGCGTGAAGATGGTAGAGACACAGCGCACCTCGCACACCCTGCCCATCGAGAGCGCACCCACCGATCAATACCAGGTGAAAGTGGTGGACAACGAAGGAACGGTTGTAGAGACATCGAAAGAGGTGTCACCCTACACCGAGTCGCTCAAAATCAAACTTGAAAAGCCCGAGAACCGCACCTCAGGTCAGAGTTATTCCGCCAACGACATTTCCCTGGGCGATGTGGATGGCGACGGGCAATACGAGATTATCCTGAAATGGGACCCGACGAACTCGCAAGACAACAGCAAGAGCGGCAAGACCGATGATGTCTATCTCGATTGTTACCAGCTCGACGGCACACGCCTTTGGCGACTCAGCCTGGGGCCGAACATCCGTGCCGGGGCGCACTACACACAATTCCTCGTCTATGACTTCAACGGCGACGGCAAAGCCGAAGTGATGTGCAAGACAGCCCCATGGAGTGCCGACGCCAACGGCAAGTTTGTCAACCAAGCGGCCGATGATGCGGCCATCAAAGCCTACGGCAACACCACCTCGTACCGCAACGGCAGTGGTTATGTGCTCTCCGGCCCGGAGTTCCTCACCGTGTTCAACGGCGAGACAGGAGCCGCCATCCATACCATCTGGTACAACCCCAACCGCGCCATGACCTTCAACCAAGAGGGCGAATACACCAGCGCCTGGGGCGACAACTACGGCAACCGATGCGACCGTTTCAACGCCTGTGTGGCCTACCTCGACGGCGAAAAACCATCGGCTGTGTTCAACCGCGGTTATTACACACAGACCTTCCTGTGGGCGGTGGATTTCGACGGTAGTAAACTGAAGCACCGCTGGCTGCACGCATCGGTGAGCAACAGCAAAGTGGAGCACTATGATGCCTCTTGGAACAAGACGGTGCGCACCTACGACAGCAACACTTGCGGCATGGCTCCCCACTTCACCGCTTACGGCAACGGCAACCATAACCTGTCGGTGGGCGACTACGACGGCGACGGGCGCGACGAGATCACACTCGGTTCGTGTGCCATCGACGACGACGGACAACTGATGTATGCCGTAGGCTATGGCCATGGCGATGCCCTCCACGTGGGCGACCTGGACCCCGACCGGCCCGGCCTGGAGGTATTCCACGTGCATGAGGAGAAAATCAGCGGCAGCACTTTCGGATGGGATGTTCACGACGCCAAGACTGGCGAGGTCATCTGGTCGGCTACCGGTGCAGAGGATAACGGACGCGGCATTGCCGCCGACATCTTCCCGGCCAACCGCGGCGCTGAGTTTGCATCGTCCAACGACCGCGACCACCGCTCTGCAGCCACGGGCAAGGTGGTGAGCACGAAACACGCCTCGTGCAACTTCCGCGCCTATTGGGACGGCACCCTGCAAGACAACCTGTTAGACGGCGGTTACTCCGAGGCCTACACCATCACCCGGTGGAACGGCAGCAGTTTCGAGTCAGTGACCGGCCTGGAAGGCAGTTCGTGCAACACCACCAAACGCACGCCCAACCTGAGCGCCGACATCTTCGGCGACTGGCGCGAAGAGATTATCCTGCACGACGACAGCAACCTATATATCTACTCGTCGGCCATGCCGACGGCATACAACGTGCCCTGCCTGATGACAGACCATATCTACCGCATGGGCATCGCCTGGCAGCAGTCGTCGTACAACCAGCCGCCGCATCTGGGCTACTACCTGCCCGACCATGCCCTCGACATGAGCACTGCCGAGGAGACACTCTTTTACGACCCGGCCGAGTTGGTCAACCAAGGTGTGCAACACATCGAAGTGGGCAATGGTGATATCCATTGGACGATGGCGGGCGGCGACCTGACCGAGCAAGCCATGATAGCCGATGACATCAACGGTTACTTCACCGGCAACAGCATCACCGCGGGCACCACCTTGAAGGTATATGAAGTACGCACGGTAGGTGAATCAACTCAGACTCTCTTCTACCCCGACATCGCCGAGAAGGAGAAAGACAGCAATGCCACTGACGGCAATGCGGTGACCTTCCTTGTCACGCTGAAAGACGGATATGAGTTCATCCCCACCGGTGTGAAATTCTACACGACACGTTATGGCACCGACGGCGGTTCGGTGGATGTGAACTGGCTCAACGGCGACGGCACCAATAAGAAGATTGCCACCGGCATCTCTCCCGCCCGCAACAACGCCACCCCACCCTACACCGCAGCAGACTACACGCTCAATGCCTATAAAGCCACCACAGGCACCTTCGGCGTGCGCTTCAACCTCTACGGCATCACCAACAACAAACAACTGGGTCTGGGCGACATCATCATCTCGGGCCGTGTGCTCTCGCTCAGCAGCGAGGGCGTAGCCGACGGCATCCACGACATCCAAGACACCGGCATCAACACCGCCGCCCCCTACTACACCATCGACGGCCGCCGTCTGCCAACCGCCCCCACCCAAAGCGGCGTCTATATCCGTGAAGGCAAGAAAGTGGTCGTGCCGTAAAAGGGCATGCACCACTGGCTAATTGTTCCTCTCACTTTAAGAATAGAAAACAACCACCATCATACTCATGCAACAACTAAAAGCCGGCACTTGGCTCTGCAACGGGAAATACCGCATCACACAGGTCCTCGGTCAAGGTGGTTTTGGAATCACCTATCTGGCTCAAGCCCAAGCCGAGGTCAAAGGTAATGTGGGACGGTTCACTGGTGAGGTGAACGTTGCCATCAAGGAGTTTTTCATGAAAGACTTATGCGAACGTGATGCGAACGCCACCGTCAGTGTGCCATCCACCGGGAGCATCAATCTTGTCAACCGTTTCAAGCAGAAGTTCATAAAAGAGGCAAAAGTCATCGCCTCGCTATCGCACCCTTATATCATCCAGGTGGCTGATGTGTTTGAAGAGCACAACACAGCTTATTATGTGATGGAATACATCAGTGACCGTTCATTAAGCAACCACTTAAAAGAGCGAGGACATTTCGAAGAACGAACCGCTCTCCATTACATTTCACAACTCGGAGCAGCCATCAGTTACCTGCATCAGAACCATATCGTACACCTTGATGTCAAACCATCGAATGTACTGTTAAGAAACAACGGCAACATTGTGCTCATCGATTTCGGCACATCAAAACGTTATGATGACGACGGCAGCCAGACAAGCACTACACCCGTAGGACTGAGCCATGGCTATGCGCCTTTGGAACAATACCGAAAAGGGGGCATCAACACATTTTCGCCTTCTACCGATATCTATTCCTTAGGAGCCACCCTTTATAAGATGCTGACGGGTGACACCCCGCCTGAGGCAAGTGTTTTATTAGATGAACCGCTCAACTTCACACCAGCGGTTCCTAATTATTTGCAGGATGCTATCCGAATGGCCATGTCGCCCGGTCGGTCACAACGACCGCAAAGCGTAGAGGATTGGTTCCAATCTTTACGACTAAGCCTCCACGACCCGGCTGTTTCGTCACCTAAAAGCGAAGAAACCCTTCTTATCACAACACCTGCCGACCCGTCGTCCGACACCATCTACCCCATTGAAGCAGCACCAGAAAACCATTTTCCGAAAAAAAGACAAAACGGAATCTTTGAGGCCGTTGACTTGGGATTAAGCGTCTGTTGGGGCACATGTAATATTGGTGCCACCGATCCTAAACATAGCGGTGGACTATACGGGTGGGCTGATCCTACAGGAGAATTAGAATCCACAGAGGTGAAAGACTACGTGCCATTAGCAGCTTTTCTCTCCAACCGCATCAAAGGTGACATCAGCGGCACGGAGTATGACCTTGCCACAGTTATGGGAGGTGAAGGATGGCATATACCTACAACAGAACAATGGAAAGAGCTGGCTCAAGAATGTACGTGGCAATGGGATGAGAAGGCATCAGGTTACCAAATCAAAGGCCGTAATGGCAACAGCATTTTTCTCCCAACAACCGGTTTGCGCAATGGCAATGACATTAAGAATAAACCCTTGGGATATTATTGGTCGAGCAACATGGCAGAAAGTGCACGCGATAGTGCCTACTACTATTACTTTAACAATGAGAGCCACAACAACAAACCATACATGAAAAGTTTAGTCTCATGGGGGTTCGGCATCCGACCTGTGTGTGAAAAATAAAAACAAAAAAGAAAGGGCATGACCAACGAACAGCAAATTAAAGAAAAGGATTCACAAAAAACATGAAAATCTGAAGTGCTACTTCAGATTTTCTCGTAAATTTTGAAGTAGCACTTCAGATTTTCTGCTTTTTTCTTGGTTGTTTTCTATGATTTGCTTACCTTTGCGGCTACAATCACTCATCGTAATTATGATGCTCGAACGAATTTTGAAATTAGAAGAGATAAAAGATGACAGCCTCTTTCTATGGGGCTCGAGACAGACGGGCAAGAGTACATTACTAAAAGCATTGTTTCCGCAAGCACAATTGTACGATTTGCTCAAGACCGACGTACGCCTGGCATTTCAGACCAGACCTGCACTTTTGAGAGAGGAATGCGAGATGCTCAATGATGGCGAGCTGGTCATCATCGACGAAGTGCAGAAAGTGCCTGCACTACTCGATGAAGTGCATTGGTTGATTGAGAATAAAGGCCTGCGGTTTATTCTAAGCGGGTCAAGCGCAAGAAAACTACGCAGGAGCGGTGCCAACCTCTTAGGTGGCAGAGCGTTAAGAAGAACTCTCTTCCCACTGGTCAGTGCAGAGATACCCGATTTTGATTTGATGCGTGCTATCAACCACGGCATGCTGCCCCGTCACTATCTCACATCCGATCCATCGGCCCGCATTAAAGCATATATCGGCGACTATCTGCAACAAGAGATTGTAGAAGAGGCTATCGTACGGAGGTTAGACGGTTTCATCCGATTCTTAGAAGTGGCAGCCATCAGTAATTCAGAAATAGTCAACTATACAAATATAGCACAAGATTGCGGTATATCTTCTAAAACCGTAAAAGAATACTTCAATATCCTTGTCGAGACGATGCTAGGATTCTTTCTACCTGCTTATACGAAAGTGGTGAAGCGGAAAGTATTGCAATCGCCAAAGTTCTATTTCTTCGACGTGGCCATCCCACACTATTTAATCCGCCGACCGACCATTCAACCCGGCACAGATATATTCGGACACGCTTTGGAGCATTTCATCATACAAGAGATACGTGCTTATCTCTCCTACCGTAATATCGACAAACAGATGACATACTGGCATACCCTCGACAACAGATACGAGGTGGACTTGATTATAGGCGAAGCCGAAACAGCCATTGAAATAAAATCGTCTGACAACATCACCTCAAACGACACTAAAGGGCTGAAAGCCTTTAGCGAAGAATACCCTACGGCGCATACGATTCTGTTGTCGATGGAGGAACGCCCACGGCGGTTCAATGGCATCGATGTATGGCCCGTACAGACATTTCTGCAGAGACTATGGGCTGGACAACTCAACTTGTAAACGATTGCAATCTGCACAAAACCGCTAAAATGTGCACATTTCTTGTCGGAATGTGCACATTTTACACGCTTTATTTTGTGGCACGATAAAAAATGTGTACTTTTGCACCCGATTTTGCAAAATACAACATTTTATATATATCACATTATTATTTTTATGGCTTTAAAGATTGTTGTGCTGGCCAAGCAAGTGCCAGACACCAGAAATGTGGGCAAAGACGCCATGACGGCCGAAGGTACCGTCAACCGCGCCGCACTGCCCGCCATCTTCAACCCTGAAGACTTGAACGCCCTGGAGCAGGCTCTTCGTCTGAAAGAGCAGCATCCCGGCTCTACCGTAGGCATCCTCACGATGGGTCCTCCACGTGCAGGTGAAATTATCCGTCAAGGTCTCTACCGTGGCGCAGACACAGGTTGGTTGCTCACTGACCGTCTGTTTGCCGGTGCCGACACCCTGGCCACCAGCTATGCCCTGGCCACAGCCATCAAGAAAATCGGTGACGTGGATATCGTCATTGGCGGTCGTCAGGCCATCGACGGCGACACCGCACAAGTCGGTCCTCAGGTAGCGCAGAAACTGGGTTTGAATCAAGTGACCTACGCCGAAGAGATCAGCGTGAACGACGGTGTAGCCACCGTAAAGCGCCATATCGACGGTGGTGTGGAGACCGTTGAGGCACCCCTGCCCGTAGTGATTACGGTCAATGGCAGTGCCGCTCCCTGCCGTCCCTGCAACGCCAAGTTGGTGATGAAATACAAACGTGCCACCTGTCCGATGGAACGTCCGGCAGAAGGAACCGCTTATGACTATCTGTACGACGAGCGCCCCTACCTGACCTTGAACCAGTGGTCGGTGGCAGACGTGGATGGCGATGTCAACCAGTGCGGTTTGGCCGGTTCGCCCACTAAGGTGAAAGCCGTGAAGAACATTGTGTTCCAGGCAAAGGAGTCGAAAACTTTGACGGCTTCTGACGCTGACGTAGAGGGAATGATCAAAGAATTGTTGGACGAAAAGATTATTGGATAAAAAGCCTCACCCCCAACCCCTCTCCAAGGGGAGAGGGGCGTAGATAGCTAACTTCATTCTCTTTCTCGCTGAAAAGACTTACACAAGGAACGGTATTCCTAATAGAAAATCAAATGATGTTGGCCGATATGAGTCATGGTTATGAAACGGCTGCGCCCGACAGATATCCCATACTGAAAGAGTTTGCCCGGCACAACAGGCAAAAGATGACTGAAAGCGAAGGATTTCTCTGGACTGCGCTACGCCAGAACCTAAAAGGTTTTAAATTCAGACGGCAACATATTATAGGTGACTACATCGTTGATTTTATCTGCTTAGAATACAAGCTGGTCATCGAGGTCGATGGAGAGTATCATCATACGGATGAACAACGACAAGAAGATCAAATCCGCACCAACTATCTGCAAAGTAACGGTTTTCAAGTGATTCGTTTCAGCAATGAAGAAGTGAAGTCGAATATTCGAAAGATTATCCAAATCATCAAAGAAGAATTAAACAATAAAATAATATGAATACGCAAGAAAAAACTCTGAACACGGGAGTATCCACTCCCCTCTCCCCTCGGAGAGGGGTCGGGGGTGAGGCCGTATTTGTCTATTGCGAGATTGAAGGCACAACTGTGCAAGAAGTTTCACAGGAGTTGCTGACCAAAGGTCGTAAACTCGCCAATGAGTTGAAAGTAGAGCTCCACGCTGTCGTCATCGGCACCGGCATCAAAGGTAACGTGGAAGAGCAGATTCTGCCCTACGGCGTCGATAAGCTGTTCGTCTTCGACGGAGAAGGCCTGTTCCCCTACACCTCAGCACCTCATACCGATATCCTTGTGAACCTGTTCAAGGAAGAGCAACCGCAAATCTGTCTGATGGGTGCCACCGTTATCGGCCGCGACCTCGGACCCCGCGTCAGCTCGTCGCTCACCAGCGGTCTGACCGCCGATTGTACCGAACTGGAAATCGGTTCATACGAAGACAAGAAGGCTGGCAAGGTGTATGACAACCTGCTCTATCAAATCCGTCCCGCTTTCGGTGGTAACATCGTGGCTACGATTGTCAACCCCGACCACCGTCCACAGATGGCTACGGTGCGCAGTGGTGTGATGCAGAAAGCGCTCTATGAGGGTGATTGCCGCAAGGAAGTGGCTTATCCCGAAGTGTCTAAATATGTCGATATGGCCGTGGCTGGTGTTGTGAAAGTGCTCGACCACCATGTGGAGGCCGCCAAGCACAACCTGAAAGGTGCTCCCATCGTCGTGGCTGGTGGTTACGGCATGGGCTCGAAAGAAGGTTTCGACATGTTGTTTGATCTGGCCAAGGTGCTCCATGGCGAGGTGGGTGGCAGCCGTGCCGCTGTTGACGCTGGTTTCTGCGACCACGACCGTCAGATTGGTCAGACCGGTGTCACCGTTCACCCGAAGGTGTATATCGCCTGCGGTATCTCCGGTCAGATTCAGCACATCGCCGGTATGCAGGACTCTGGTATCATCATCAGCGTGAACAACGACCCCGATGCGCCCATCAACCGCATCGCCGACTACGTGATTGTCGGCACAGTTGAGGAAGTTGTGCCGAAGCTGATTAAATACTACAAGCAGAATAGTAAATAAGGAAGCCCCCACCCTGGCCCTCCCCGAGTGGAGGGAATGATTAGTTAACCAATAGAATAAGAATGTAAAAGATTGCCCCTATATCCTTCTGCAATCTATTCCTCCCCCTCGGGGGAGGATGGGAGGGGGGCTTATAACATCATGAATTATTATACCGACCATCCTGAAATTGCGTTCCACCTGAATCATCCTTTGATGGAGCGCATCGTAGAACTCAAGGAGAAGGGCTACGAAGACAAAGACAAGTATGAGGACGCCCCCGTTGACCTGGGCGATGCCATCGAGAACTACAAGCAGATTCTCGACATCACCGGCGACGTGGCTGCCAATATCATCGCCCCCAACTCTGAGGATGTCGACCTCGAAGGTCCTCACCTCGTGAACAAACGTATGGTCTACGCTACAAAGACCTACGAGAACCTCGACGCCACCCGTAAGGCTGGCCTGTGGGGCGTGTCAATGCCCCGTCGCTACGGCGGTCTGAACCTGCCTAACGCTGTGTTCTCTATGCTCTCTGAGATGATTTCGGCTGCTGATGCCGGTTTCCAGAACATCTGGAGTCTGCAGAGCTGTATCGACACGCTGTATGAGTTCGGTAGCGAGGAGCAGCGCCAGAAGTATATCCCCCGCGTTTGCGCCGGTGAGGGTATGTCGATGGACCTGACAGAGCCCGATGCCGGTTCCGACCTGCAGCGCGTGATGCTGAAGGCCACCTTCGACGAGAAGGAGAATTGCTGGCGACTGAACGGTGTGAAGCGCTTCATCACCAATGGTGACTCTGACATCCACCTCGTGCTGGCACGCTCTGAGGAGGGCACGAAGGACGGCCGCGGTCTGTCGATGTTCATCTACGACAAGCGTCAGGGCGGTGTCAACGTGCGCCATATCGAGCACAAACTCGGTATCCACGGCTCACCCACCTGCGAGCTGACCTATAAGAACGCCAAGGCCGAACTCTGCGGCAGCACCCGCCTCGGTCTGATTAAATATGTGATGGCCCTGATGAACGGTGCCCGTCTCGGCATCGCCGCCCAGAGTGTGGGTCTGAGTCAGGAAGCTTATAACGAAGGTCTGGCTTACGCCAAGGAGCGTGCCCAGTTTGGTGAGAAGATCATCAACTTCCCCGCCGTGTATGACATGCTCAGCCGCATGAAGGCCAAGCTCGATGCCGGCCGTTCGCTGCTCTACATGACAGCCCGTTATGTGGATATCTACAAGGCTTTGGAAGATATCGCTCGCGACCGCTCGCTCACACCCGAGGAGCGTCAGGAGTTGAAGAAATACCAACGTCTGGCCGATGCCTTCACCCCGATGGCCAAAGGTATGAACTCGGAGTACGCCAACCAAAACGCCTACGATGCCATCAGCATCCACGGCGGTAGCGGTTTCATCATGGAGTATAAGAGCCAGCGTCTGTACCGCGACGCCCGCATCTTCTCCATCTACGAGGGAACCACACAGTTGCAGGTAGTGGCTGCCATCCGTTATATCACCAACGGCACCATGCTGGCCAACATCAAGGAGATGGCCGAGCAGCTGAATGCCTCTGCCGATATGCAACCGCTGGCCGACCGTGTGCGTGCGCTCATCCCCGTATATGAGGAAGCTATCGCTAACGTGAAGGCATTGGGCAACCAGCCGGCACAGGACTTCTTGGCCCGCCGTCTGTACGACATGACCTGCGAGTTGGTGATGTCGCTGCTCATCCTCGACGACGCCTCCAAGGCTCCCGAGCTCTTCGCCAAGTCAGCACAGGTATATGTGCGCATGACCGAAGAGAACGTGCTGGGCAAGTCGGCCTACATCAAGGCCTTCCACGTTGAGGACCTCGACTACTTCAAGGCCCTGGAAGAGAAAGCTGAAGAAGAGGCATAAAAAAACCTGATCATAAAACGCCACGAGCACCCTTTTTGTGGGTGTTCGTGGCTTTTTCTATGGTTGAGTGTTCTGACACGTTCATTGATGCGGTTGAAGACGAGCAAGAGCGTGATCTAACGATGCCATTATTGTTGCCCAAAAACAAATCAAAGCATTGTAAAATATAGAGATTGACATTTCCCCCAACCTCATAGGAAAGAAGGGGTGAGTGTTTAGGAGTGGAGGAGTGAAGGAGTGAAGGAGTGAAGACAATACTCCATTTGCAGAGTAATCTCTTACCTCTTACCCCTCACCCCTCACCTCTGAGTAACCTCTTACCCCTCACCCCTCACCTCTGAGTAACCTCTTACCCCTCACCCCTCACCTCTTTCTTCCAGTTCCTTTAGATACTCTTTGACAAACGCTTTCAACTCGGGTGCTTTTTGTATCTTGATGTGTTGGGCAAGTCCGATGTAGAACCGTCCAACACCTTTCATATCATACACATCAGCATCAAAGAACCATGAATTGGTGTCGCCTTTGCACGGACTGACATATTCTTCTGCCCGAGGGAATTCCTCTATCAACAGGTTTTTGGCCAACAAGTCCATTTCCAACGAGACATGGATAGGCTTTATGCCAGACATGTGAAACACGTCAACGCCCATCCTTTGGTGTTGCGCTTGATATTCCCATGGTTCATTTTCCTTGATTTCCACATACCCGATACGATTGATGTTGAACACACGTATTTCCTGCTTTTTCCTGTCATATCCGATAGCCAGGCCATCTTCAGGGTGTATATCATAAGCTTCCACCATCCGGTCGGTCACAGACCCGCTGTTCGAAGAGGCATAGTTGTGTAGAACCACACACTTATTGTTAGCGCAAGCATGTTGCAGCAACGAGATGGCTGCCGCTCTGTCTATCTCTTCAAATACTTTTTTAGCGATGAGCTCTTGCCGCATCTGTTCGCTCATCTCACGCGACTCAGCATTGATGCGCAAGTATGCCTTTCCGTCTATCTCCACCACCCGATAGGGATGCGGGTCGATGCGTATCGCCACATATTGACTGTCATTGTCCTGATGCGGTTCGATATGCAGATAAGGCAACACATCTTTGCCGAAAAACAGACATGCTTTATCTTGAATATATCGCAGATACATATCTATGTGAGTGTATTTTAAATGCCTCATGTCATTCTCTATGCCACAGACATATCCCTGGTCATTGACGCCCAAGAAGAGCGTTCCGCCAGATGTGGAGTTGAGGAAAGCACACACCCCTTTCATGATGTTGAAGTTCTGGGTTCTCTCTTCCGGTTGCATCTGATTGTTAGACGGGAAGATGATAGATGTCTTGAATTCCAGTGTATCGCTTTCTGTACCCAAATACGCTTTTCCTTCCACCTCCAAGTCCGCTTGGTTTTCCGTCTCGATAGAGAGCGTTTTGATAATCTCCCTGCGTATGACGTTCAGTGCGGCATCGGTCAGGATGCCTTGCAACGAGTTGGATGTTTGGATGAGCAGTGCCAACCGCGACAACATCGGTATCGTGTCTTTAAATTTCTCTATGCTGGCAGAGAGTTTCTCTGAGTGGTCGTTCCTTCCGTACTCTTTCAACAAGCCTACCACCTCCTCCTTGACGCGTGTCGGAGTAGCATCAACATACTCTGGGCCTGGCGTCAGACTGATGTCCTTAATGTCTTCGTTGCGGGCGAACAAGACGAGCGCTCTCAAATAGGATTTCTCAAAGATGATGTACGACAACGAGGTGCTGTCGTCTAACATCTTGGCCAGCACAGCCGCGTATGCCAAGAAATGAAAGCGGTCAGCAGGTTTGGTCAGCGACTTCTGATGAGTGAAAAACATTCGCACCAACAACATCAATTCTTGGGGTACAATCGTGCCAAAGACCTCTTCTGTTTTTGCTTTGACGACTGGTGAACAAGAATCCACAAAGGCGCGCATACAGTCGCGTCGAACCTCTTTTTCATCAAACGGTTCATCAGCTGTTCCTATGATGGTCGCGTCTATCTTCCCCAAGTATTTGCCCGTATTGTGCCGGCTGACAGCCAACAGGGCATAGTCACCGACATTGTAATCGCCATACGCCTCGGTGTACATGGCAATACCGAATTCATTGATCCATTGGTACGAATTACTTTTCTTTCGTAACAATTTAGCTTTGAATTCATTGCACTCCTCTTCACTTTTTTGGGTGTCCTCATCGAAAAAAGTCCTCAGTTGGTCTTCGATATGGAATACGGGACGATTGCCATTATAGTTGATGGTTGCTTTTAAGACGTCCCCCTCCTTAAAGAACGTATGGAGCGACGATGTGTCGTAAAAGAACAAGCTTTGCAGCGTGTAGGTGATGACACCTTGCAGGATTTCGCGGCCAGCATCAACCGTCTCCACATATATTTTGCCTGTCTGGTCAATCTTACTGATGCGCACCGTGGCCTCATCACCGTCGCTGTAAGATTTCAATGCGACAGTTTTGCGCTTGTTTTCCGCCTTGGTTTTGTCTTGTTGAGCGAGGAACTCTTTGACGAACTCGTCTATCTTCGTCAGGTCATTCTCATAACTTTGCTTGAGTCGCTCAGCCTGAGTCGTACACAGTGTGATACCAAGTCCTTTATCGAGCGAATGCGACCCAACATTAACCAATTTCAACGCCTCTTTCTGCGACTCATGGGTCAGGAAAAGACCATTTTGAGTCAGCAGCGCTGTACCATGTTGAGAGTACACCGCAGGTTTACTAAGCCACCTTTCGAACGTTGGCTGTGTGACGGCATGATATGCGAACAATTCCTGACCGATATTGTCAAGGTCATTCCACGCGAATCCCAAACTTGCGATTCGCTTATGCCGCAGCCGGAGAAAGGCTGCTTTCAGCGCCTGAAAGGAGTAGGAAGGATACAGTCGTTGCAGTTCAGCGAGAAAAGCCATATACGTTCTCTTCTCCAGATCGCCGGCCTCCGGGTCGTTCATCAACAGATAAGTGGCAAGTTGCCGGAGTTGATAAATGATTTGTTCTTTCGTCTCCTCTTCCTCGTACAGGGGTTGGCAGGCAACATGATTGACCACATCGCTTATTTTTTCCCGGAACAGCTGTATCGATACTTGATAGAAACCGTCTTTTCTCGTTTCATTGGCTGAATGTTTGAAATAGGCTTGCACCCGTTCCCAGTTATCGTCGATATATTCTTTTTTCAGGTCCAACCATAAAGGTGTGTTTTCTGTCGTATTCATAGTCGCATCATGGTAATTTACATTCTGCTGCAAAAATACGATTTTCAAATGAAAACCCACACGATTTGAAAAAAGAAAATGATGAAAAAAAAGCCGTAAGCCCTCAAATTCCTTGATTCCTACAATCCATAGACATAGAACCCCACCGGCCGTCAGGCCGACACATCCTTGATTCCTATGTTCCATAGACATAGAACCCCATCGGCCGTCAGGCCGACACATTCCTTAACTCCTATATTCCTTAGACATACCCCTCTCATACAGGCGAATTTACGTTTATAATTTGCCACGAACGGTATTTTTTGGCCTTTCGTGGCAAAATATAACCTTATAATTTGCCACGAACGATGTTTTTTTGGCTTTCGTGGCAAAATATAGCTCTCTATGAGTCTGATTCGACCTTTGATGTGAATTTTATCCGACGAACTTGTTGGTTTATCACAAAAAAAATGTAAATTTGCAGCTTGTACAATAAGGAATAAATTACTATGGCCAACGAACAACAAAGAGCAGAATACTAAATCTATCGATAGCCGCACAGAAGAGAATAAACTTTGCAAACAATTATGAGCAACAATAAGAATAACAGTCCATATACCGCCGCGATTACTGGAGGTGGGTTCCTCTTTGAGGAGACCAATGCCCTTCTTCCACTGCTTCAGTCTC
>CAMJFC010000028.1 GCA_946404865.1 uncultured Prevotellaceae bacterium | reverse complement strand
TTAGCCCCCTCCCCATCCCTCCCCGAGGGGAGGGCGTGATTACCGAAGAACATCGATAGCCGTTCCCGTCCATCTTTGAAATGTTTCATAAATGATTTACGAACATAAGGAATCCATTAGGGAATGAAATCGAAAAGCCCTCACTGACAAAACATCAGTGAGGGTTTTCTCTGTAGCGTCTCCCTCCCCTCGGGGAGGGCTGGGGAGGGGGCTTAGAGCTTTTATTCGCTCTTCATCGTCTGAATCACGCCGTTCTCATCGATGGTGAGCTCTTTCACTTTCAGGCTGCGGAGCCATGTGGTGTCGTTGCTGGGCACACAATCGTGGTGGAAGAGATACCATTTGCCCTTGTACTCGACAATAGAGTGGTGGGTGGTCCATCCCACGACAGGCTCAAGAATCACTCCCTGGTAGGTGAATGGCCCATAAGGATTGTCGCCGGTGGCATAGCAGAGGAAATGGCTGTCGCCTGTGGAATAAGAGAAATAATACTTGCCGTTCATCTTGTGCATCCATGAGGCCTCAAAGAAACGGTGCGGGTCGCTGGCCTTCAGCGGTTCGCCGTTCTCATCCACGATGACCACAGGGCGCGGAGCTTCGGCCAACTGCTTCACATCAGCCGACATACGTGCCACGAAACTGGGCAGGGCGGGGGCATCGGCAGGCGCATAGAGCATGGTCTTGCGGTCGGGGGCATGACCGATTTCTACCGTTCCTTCTGGTGCTGGCTCGCCTTCAGGTTGTCCCACAGGAGCGAAAGGAGCGGTCATCGGCTGATGCCACTGCAGTTGTCCGCCCCAGAGACCGCCAAAATAGCAATAAATCTCTCCGTCTCCGTCTTTGAACACGCAGGGGTCGATGCTGGTGGCACCACGCATGGGAAGGGGTTCGGCCTTGAACGGGCCTTCGGGTTTGTCGGCGATGGCCACACCGAGGTGGAACTCACCGTTGTAGTCTTTGGCGGAGAAGATGAGGTAATATTTGCCGTCTTTTTCCACGACATCGTTGTCCCACATCTGTTTTTCGGCCCAGGGCACGTCTTTCACGTCAAGGATCACGCCGTGGTCGGTGGCTTCATCGTTCTCGATGTCATCCCACGACAGCACGTGGTAGTCTTTCATCTGGAAGTGTCCGCCGTCGTCGTCGAAGCATTCGCCGCTGTCCCAGTCGTGTGAGGGATAGACGTACAGACGTCCGTTAAATACGTTGGCAGAGGGGTCTGCCATGTAATCACTTGGGAATAAATACTTTGCTTTCATGTGATTGGATTAATATAAATATTTAAAGTGTATCATTTCACTAAGTTGATGAGCTTCTCTATCACGGCTTTCGGCTTGCTTTGGCGGTCGAAGAGGGTAGCGTAGTCGGTGCGGCCCTTGATGGGGAAGTCATTGCGCCATGAGTTGCCGTCGTTCAAACACCAGAAGTTCACACGGATGATATCGTCACGATGACTGATCAGCATCTTGTAGAAGTCAACCCAGAATTGATTGATTTCCTCTTCTTTCTTTTTAGTAAGCCCGTTCTTGAATGGATCCATCTCCGGGCGGTAAGCAAACCGATCGCTCACATTGGCACCAGAGAAACCATAGGGGTTGGGCAGCACCGAGAGGTCTAACTCGGAGAAGAATGTGGGTACACCCAATGCGGCGATGGTCTGGATAGAGTGGTCATACTGCTTGATGACGGCATTATCCACATTGTCCTCGAGTATCATGTGCCCTTGCATACCGATGGCCGTCACGGGCAGTCCCTGACGAATCAACGGACGGAAGAAATTGGCCACACCCTCCACCTTCGTGGGTTTGTTCATCGAGAAGTCGTTGTAATACAACTGCACGTTGGGGTCGGCCTCATGGGCGTATTGGAAGGCTAAGGGGATGTAGTCGGTGCCGAGAATCTGATAAAACAGGCTCTTTCGGGGTGTGCCGTCATCCTCGAAGGCTTCGTTGACCACGTCCCAGGCATCTACACGGCCTTTGAAGTGGCTCACGATGGTGGTGATATGCTCGCGCATCCGTTTTTTCAGCACTTCGGGCGACACGGGCTTCCCGTCTTTGTCGAAATGGAACCACGGCGCGCACTGCGAGTGCCAGATGAGACAGTGGCCCAGCACTTTCATGCCGGCGGCCTTCGCCTTGTTGACGAACTGGTCGGCCAGGGTGAAGTCATAAACGCCTTCTTGGGGGTGGATGACCTCGCATTTCATGCAGTTTTCGGCCACCACCCAGTTGAAGTTCTTCTCGATGATGGCCCAGTCGGTGGTCTGGTCGTTGCTCACCTGTCCCGTCACATCGTGTTTGTTGTCGCCCGTCGGGTCGGCCTCCACTTGCCACTGATTCACACTCACACCCGTGTACCAATAGTCACGGTACGCGTCTTTGAGCGTCTGCGCCCCTGCGGGGCTAAATGATAAATGACAAATGATAAATGATAAAGTTGCCAGCTTGAGGCAATGTGAGTGTGATGCTACCATATTGATGAATTGATGTACACGATGGCGATGATGTATTCTTGTCATGTTTGTTCGTTGATATTCTTTTTGGTCGTTTTGATGGTTGCTATCAGTATTCTGATGATTTCATCCAAGTCCGATAGAAGAGAAGAATACATCACTTCGTTTATGTACTCCGTTCGCTTAAGAACTTTCAACCAATAAGATGTTTCGCTTGCTTCTTTCAGAGAAATGCTTATTTTACTGATGAAGTCATTTTTACTCTGAGCCTGTATTCCTTCGTGGATATTAGCACCAATGCTGGTTCCGCTTCGAAACATCTGTTTTGAGATGATGTACTCTTTCTTCTCGGTCATGAGATATTGATAACAATTAACAATTCTAATGGCAAAATCAATTGACTTGTCTGCTAGCACATTATTTCTTGTCATATTGTTAAATGTTACAGTTAGTTATGATTGATGACACTTGATATGATGATATCTGATTGATGATTTTTGACTTTCCTAAAAATCATTTATCATTTATCATTTATCATTTATCATTTAGCGGCTTGCCGCGCCTATTCCCCTTGCCGTGCCTCAATCTCGCGGTTGATCTCGTCGATGCGCTCGTCAGTCAACTCATACTTAGAGATGATGAACATAGCCAGCAGCAACAGAATGGCGGGGATAACGCATACGAGCCACAGAATGCCCTCTTCGGCTAAAGGTGTTTGCTCGATGACTCCACTCTTATATTCGACAAAGGCCAAAACAGCCGGGCCCACAATGCTTCCGAAGGTCATACCGGCCTTGAAGAACAATCCCGTAAGGGCATTGACAATACCGGAGATACGACGGCCGGTGGTGTATTCACCGTAAGAAATCACCTCGGGGACCAGTGCCCACATATAGCCCGTGGCCACAATCACGCCCGTGCTCTTGATGAACTGAGCCACATAAACCATCGTCATACTCGGATTCTCCATCTTGGAAATGAGATAGAGCATCGCCATACCGACGATGGCGGCGCCCAAGAAGATATAGAACATGTTCTTCTTTCCAACCATGCGCTTGAACCAAGGTACGAGCGGCATGAAGATGAATGCGGGTATCGAACCCAAAGCCATGAACACAGACAATTCCTGGGCGGAGCCGTGCAGATTGCTGTTGATGAAATAGGCTCCAGCGGCATTACCGACTGACATCATGGCGAAGGCGGTGATAAAGAAGAATGCAAGAACACGCAAAGGACGGTTGCGGAGGAATTCCATCCAAAGGTCGCTCACCTTCACCGTCTCGGTGGCTTTCGCGTCCATCACAACGCGCTCTTTACACTGTGTGAAACAGAAGATGAGCAGGCAAAGACCGACAATCGCATATATGGTCATGGTCGTGAACCATGCCGTGGGGTCTTTCGGGAGACTGTCGGAGGGGGCGCCTGCAAGAAGAGCGATAAACAGTGGCAGGCCGGAGTTGACAGCGAGACCGCCAAGGTTGGCCATGAACATACGCACCGAAGTGAGAATGGTGATTTCGTTCGTGTCACGGGTGAGTGAAGAGTTCAACGCTCCGTAGGGCACATTGATAAACGTATAGAGCAGTTGCATGGAGATATAGGTGACATAGGCATATATCAGTGACGGAGCAAAACCGTTGAAGAAGCACAAAATGGCGAATCCGGAAAGCGGAATACCCACATACAGCAGATAGGAGCGGTATTTTCCGTAACGCGGGTTACTCTTGTCAATCAAGGTGCCTACGATTGGGTCCCAAATGACGTTGGCCACATTACCCACAAGGAACATGATGGCAACTGCCGACGGCGTCAGTCCGTAAATGTCGGTGTAAAAGAATAACAGGTAGGTGCAAATGACTTGGAAAATCAGATTTTGCGCCAAGTCGCCGCTTCCGAAACCGATGCGCTGCAACCAGGAAAGTTTGTAGAATCCCTTGGATTCTTGGGTGTTTGTGTTTGTTTGCATAATGGTTTTTAATTATTTTTTGATGATTGATTATTTCCCTTGGAAGAAGCGGGCGGCTGTCTTGCCCATGACGGCATAGCCGGCGGGGTTGAGGTGTAGCCAGTCGTCTTGAAGGTCCTTGCGGAGAGCCTCGGGGGCGCTGCTGTCGCGCACGGCGGCATCGAAGTCAATCACGCCGTCGAAGGTGTCAGCGCCCGCCTGGCCGTTGGCCGACGAGCGTATCCACTCGTTCACGCGCTTGCGCACCGCCTCGTGCTTCTCGCTGTAGTAGAACGAGTTTTTCACCGGGGTGATGGTGGCACCATATACTTTCAGTCCGGCGGCATGCCCCTTGCGGATGAGTTCCTGATAGGCGGCGATGAGCTGGTCGGCGGTCTTCGGGTCGTCGCCGAACGAGCCGATGTCGTTAGTGCCCTCGAAGATGATGATGGACGAGGTGCCCGTCTGACCGAGGATGTCACGGTCGAAACGCACCAAAGCTGGCTCACTCAGTCCACCGCGCATCACGCAGTTGCCTCCGATGCCTAAGTTAAGCACACCGATATGTGCGGTGGCGGGGTTGTTCGACAGCTCTTTGGCGAAGAAGTCGGTCCAACGGTCCTGTGCGTCGGTGGTGCTGCCACGTCCGTCGGTGATGGAGTTGCCTAAGATGGCGATGGCCGTCTGACCTTCGCCCAAGACATCGATAGCAGCGATGTTATACCAGTGTACGGCCTCCTCGGCCCCCTCGAAACTGGTGGTGGGGTCGCTCTCGCCCGTGATGATGTACGAGGTGGTTCGCGAACCGCGGTGGCACGATGCCTCTTCGGGCGTCTCGTTACCGTAGTTGATGGTCACGGCCAGCAGTTGTTGCGGGCGCAGCCGGTAGCTCACGATATCACTCACCGCCTCCTGTCCCGGGGCGATGGTCACATCGCGCCGTTGGCCGAAGGTGAGGTACGTGGCCGTGGCCGCATCGATGTGGTGTGTGTAAGTGGCATCGGCGATAAACACGCTCTTGATGCTGACGGGCGTCGAACTCTGCACGTTCGACAGTTTCAGTCGCATGGTGTCGCCGCCGATACTGATATGGATGACTTGACGCAGCGAGCGACCCGACAGTGAAGCCTTGGGCATGTCGCCCTTTCCCGGCTTCTCCACAGCCGTGGCCCAGGTGGCGGTCCACTTCCGAACGGCATTGTCAGCAGGTGCTACCGTGTTCTTGCTGGCGCAAGAAAACAGTGATGGTAGTGCCAATAAAAAAACTCCTAAGCAGAAATAGTTGATAAAAAGACGTCTCATTTGTTTCATTTGAAGATTTTACTTTGCAAAAATACACATATATTTTCAAATACACAATTCAAATCGATTCAACAATTATCCAATTTGTTTCATATTTTATGCGAATGGAACAATTTTCACTTTTTTTCTTGCTTAACTGTCCAATTTCATGTAAATTTGCCTACAGAATTCACCATTCATCATTCATAATTCGTAATCGCGAAGCAACAATTTTTCGGTCATAGACCTCAACAACTCGTCAACACTCAACATTCAACATGAAACACCTTCTTTCATTATTGTTCCTTTTCATTGCTTCAGCGATCCATGCTGAAGATGGAAGCCAACTCTGGTTGCGTTACGGCACGAATGCCAAAAGTGCTACGGTCATTGCGAACACGGCTTCACCCACGATAGCCATTGCCACCGACGAACTGCGGCAGCATTTCCGTGGCGCTACGGTCAGTCTGTTGAAAGACCGTGCGCTCCAACCCGAGGCGTTTGCCGTCAACACGGCCGATGGTAAGGTGACCATCACCGCCGGTGATGACTTCGGACTGCTCTACGGGACTTACGAACTGCTCCGGCAACAAGAGACAGGTGGTGTACACAATTTGCAGACGGCTCCGAAATACCCGTTGCGCGTGCTCAACCACTGGGACAACCTCGACCTCTCCGTGGAGCGCGGCTATGCCGGTAAGAGCATCTGGCGCTGGGAGGAGATTGATGGTCAGAATGGCACCATGAGTGAGTGGATGCAGCAGCGTGTGCGGCAGTATTGCCGTGCCAATGCTTCGATTGGCATCAATGGCAGTGTGCTCAACAATGTGAATGCCTCGCCCAATATCCTCACCACCGATTATCTGATGAAGGTGAAGGTCCTGGCCGACGCGTTCCGCCCTTATGGCATACGGGTTTATCTCTCCATCAATTTCGCATCGCCCATGGTGCTCGGGGCTACCACCACTGCCGACCCACTCGACTCGTCGGTGGCGAAATGGTGGTGCGCGAAGGCGGATGAAATCTATCAGCTTATCCCCGACTTCGGCGGATTCCTTGTCAAGGCCAACTCTGAAGGGCAACCGGGGCCGGGCGACTACCACCGTACCCATGCCGACGGTGCCAATATGCTGGCGGCGGCACTCAAGTCCCACAAGGGCATCGTGATGTGGCGCTCGTTCGTCTATGGTGCCAACCACAAGGGCGAGGACCGTGTGATGCAGGCCGTGAGTGAGTTCAAACCCATGGACGGGAAGTTTGCCGACAATGTGATTCTACAATCGAAAAACGGACCGCTCGACTTCCAACCGCGCGAGCCCTATGCTCCCATCTTCGACAATATCAAGAAGACACCGCAGATGGCGGAATTGCAAATCACACAGGAGTATCTCGGGCAGAGCCTGCACCTGGTCTATCTCGCACCCATGTGGAAGGAGTTCTTCAGTTTTGTCAGTCCCGACTTGTTGAAGGGTATCGCCGGCGTGGCTAATATCGGCGACACCGACGGATGGTGCGGACATCCCTTCTCACAAGCCAACTGGTATGCCTTCGGACGACTGGCATGGAATCCCGATTTGACCTCTGAGGCGATTGCTAATGAGTGGCTGCAACAGACGTTCACCGGCGAGAAAGCGTTCATCGAGGCGATGGGCGAGGTGATGATGTCATCGCGCGAGGCGTGCGTCGATTATATGATGCCGCTCGGTCTGCACCATATCTTTAAGTTCGACCACCACTACGGACCGGAACCCGACGGTTTCAAGGCGGAGTATCCCATCGAGTGGTGTCCCGTCTATTACCACAAGGCCGACAAGGATGGCGTGGGATTCGAACGGACCACGAAAGGCACGGGGGCGACAAAGCAGTATCGCCAGCCTTACAGCAAAATCTACGACAGTCTGGAGACGTGCCCCGAGGAATACCTGTTGTGGTTCCACCATGTGGCATGGGATTACAAGATGAAGAACGGCAAGACCTTGTGGCAGAACCTGCAGGTGCATTACGACCGTGGCGTGAGCGAAGTGGCGCGCTACTGCGATGTGTGGCAGCAGATGCGTCCTTATGTCGATGCCGCTCGTTGGCAGCATGTGGCCGACCTGCTCGACACCCAGCTGGACAATGCCCGTGAGTGGCGCAACGTTTGCCTCAACTACTTCGGCAGCTTCGCTGGGAAATAAAGGGCGTCAGCCCGCTCCCATGTAGGGTCAGTCTCCTCAAGGGCGTCAGCCAATCATTTCAAAACCAAAAACCTAAAATACTCAATGCATCAACTATCTACTCCCCTCCCTTTACGGGAGGGGCCGGGGGTGGGTCTTCCAAGGGTGGGTCTTCTCCTCCTTCTCCTCCTCTTTCCCGTCTTTGCATCTGCCCAAGTGTCTCTCCGCCAACAAGGCACGTCCATGCAGTTGACCATCGACGGGCGATCGACGCTGATTCTCGGCGGCGAACTGAGCAACTCGGCGGCCACCTGCACCGCCGACATCGACAGTGTGATGCCACGCATGGCACGGCTGGGATTGAACACGGTGTTGGTGCCCGCACAGTGGGATCTGACCGAACCCGAAGAGGGGCGTTTCGACTTCACCCTCATCGACCGGACGATAGAAAAAGCGCGTGAGAACCACTTGAAGGTCATCTTCCTCTGGTTCGGCGCATGGAAGAACTCCATGAGCTGTTATGCGCCGTTGTGGTTCAAGAAAGACACACGGCGGTTCCCCCGCAGCATGACCCGTCAGGGCAAACCGCTGGAGATAGCCAGCGTCTTTTCGGAGAATGTGTTCCAGGCCGACCACCGCGCGTTCAAGGCGCTGATGGAGCACATCGCCAGCATCGACCGCCAGCAGCATACCGTCATCATGATGCAGATAGAGAATGAGATAGGGATGCTCGAAGACGCCCGTGACTACTCGCCCGAGGCCGACCGGCTCTTCCGTGCCAAGGTGCCCGACGAGTTGGTCGCTTTCCTCAAGCGGAACCAGAAAACGTTGCACCCCTCCATGCGCGAGCGTTTCTCGGGCAAGGGCGGCACGTGGACCGAGGTGTTCGGCGACGGCCTTTATACCGATGAGATTTTCATGGCTTATCACTATGCCAAATATGTGGAGCGGCTGGCCAAGACTGCTCGCGATGTCTATGATATGCCGCTCTATGTGAATGCGGCGATGAACAGCCGTGGACGACAACCGGGCGAATATCCGTCGGCGGGTCCGTTGGCTCACTTGAAGGATGTGTGGCACTGTGGCGCACCGAGCGTTGACATCCTCGCACCTGACATCTACGACACAGGGTTCAAGGGGTGGACGGCACAATATGCGCTGCCCGACAACCCCCTCTTCATCCCCGAGTCACGGTGCTGTGTCAACAGTGGTGTGCGTGCGCTCTACGCGGTCGGCGAGCATCAGGCCATCGGTTTCAGTCCCTTTGCCATCGACCAGGCGCCTGACAGCGACACGCAGCACATCACACGCAGCTATCATCTGTTGCGCCAGTTGATGCCCGTCGTCGCACAGCATCAGGGCAAGGGCACCATGCATGGCGTGCTCTTCGACCAGGAGGACAAAGAGACGGTCATCAACGATGGCGACGTGGTGCTCACCTGCCGCCATAACTTCACCCTGCCTTGGGACCCCCGTGCCACCGACGGCTCGGTATGGCCCGAGGGCGGTGCCGTCATCATCCGTCTGGCTCAAGATGAGTATCTCATCGCGGGCAGTGGGGTAGTGGTGGTGTTCCAAACGGCCACGGAGAAGGCGCAGAGCGAACAAAAGACCTTAGGCGAAGACGGCTTCGTGGATGCCGGACAATCTTCTCATCCCTCGCCTCTCACCCCTCACCATTTCCAAGGCAAGCGCATCGGTATCGGTTATGTAGATGAGGTGGCCGTTGATGCGCAAGGGCAACTGCAATATCTACGACGCGAAAATGGCGACCAAGATCACCAAGGCCGCCATGCACGCATCTCCGTAGGAGAGTATAAGATTTTACATGTGAAACTCTACGAGTATTGAGTTTCCTTTCCGTCAACAGCTTGAACCGAAGAACACCGACTCGTTGGATTTCGGCGGTTTGACAGGCACGATAATCTCTTGCATCCACGAGGGCAGTCCCTCGTCGGGATAGGTCTCCAAGTGCTCCTGCCACTCCTCATCGGTCATGCGGGGCATGCCGAGCGGACGCTTGAACTCACGGTAAGAGAATACGGCCCCGCGGGTGAGGTAAAGCAGACCGTCGATCTCTACGATGACATAAATCTCGTCGGTGGGACCCACGGCCTCAAACAGGATGCTCTTCTCGGGGTTGTTGTCGCCATTGGCGGTATAGACATCGGCGACGAGTGCCACTTTCTTGTCGGCATCCTGCACCTGATACCATCCGTAGAGTTCTTCATCGGGCTGAGAGAGCAGGGCCAATGACAGATACTCCACATCGGCGCCGATGTTTTTGATGGAGTTGTACTCATCATCGGTGAGTTTCTGACCCGCTAACTCTTTCTTGCTCACTTGGAGCAGGAACGTGGCAATCGCCTTGATATCTCCCGTCAACTCCTCTGTGTTGGCTGAGTGCAGCTGGTGGCGGTTCATCACGGTGTTCATCGCGTCAACCAGTTGCACGGCTTTCTCCCAGAATGCCACATTGGGCTCCACATACCCCTTGGTGATGGGTTCGGGCAGCACCTCACCGTCGCCGCACTCCGCGGCGAAGGGCTGTTTGGCGTAGAGGATGGCGTCGTGCTTCAGTTCGGCCCACGAGGCGAGCGATGCGTTGAGAGTCTTCTTTTCCCAGGCAGGCGTCTTCATGAAGTAAGGCCAACGGTTGTCGCGTGTGGTGTTGAGCACGTTGAGCGCCTCTTCCCATGAGTTATACACACTGGCATTCCAGTTGATGTCAGTCATGCGTTTCTTCATCGATGCCAAGGCGGCGGTGAAACCCGGCCACTTCTTGTCGGTGCCCAACTCCTGGATGAGGATGCGCTCGGCAGCGGTGCTGCCCATGGCTGCCATCACGTCGAGACCGCTCGGCACATCGCGCAACGTGGGGTCGTTGTCGTAGTCGGCCATGTTGAGCAACACCTCAGCATCGGGTGTATAGCGCTGGGGCATCAGGTTGATTTTCACGTACGAGGTGCGCTCGAATCTCGGACGTATGCGTGTCTGTTTCTCGCCTAAGATGTCAATGGCCTTACGCACTTTGTCCAGTTGGTCTTGATGTTGCGCCATGGCGATGGCTGAGGTGCCTTGCTGGCGCATGATGTCGTTCACCTGAAGGATGGTCACATTGTCGGGCTCACCGATGAGGAACGTGACGGGGGTGAACACCTCATCGTAAGCCTTTTTCACGTCGCTATTGCTGTTGACGGCTTCTGCCAACAGGGCGGCGCTCAGCAACTGATGGTCGATGTCGGTACCGAAAGGCACATCTTGCAGCCACATCATCGTGCGGAAATAGCGTTGCAGTCCCTCGGTGCGGGTGTAGTGACCGCGCGGGCGGAACAGGCTGTAGGCAAATTTCACCTCGATATACTCCAAGAAATTGGAATAGCCATCGACGGCATCCATGACGTTCGACAGTTCTTGTTGTGCCATGGCGGCATAGCGGTCGGGCACGCCTGCGAGCGGTTTTCCCTTGATGAGCGCTTTGGCTACAGCGAAGTAGGCTGCGTTCCACTCTGCCGCCTCGACGATGCGCGAGTCACTGCTGAGGGAGGCCTGACGGAGGGACTGCTCTTGGAGACGGTCGCAGAGCATGGCAATCTTCTCGCTGAGCATACCTTCCTCCACGCGGCGCAGCATGCAGTCGAAGTAGATGTGGAAGAGTTGCAGATAGAGGTCGGTGGTGACGAACGAGGGGAACACCTGGTAGGTGTTGCGCTCATAAATCTGGAACAGCTGTTCTTCGTCGGTTCTGACGATGCCGAAGCCGTTGCGTGCCAGGGTGCTTTTGAGCTTGGGGTCGAACTCCGTCAACTGAAAGATGTTGATGATGTTGTCGGGGTTGACCACATTGCCGCTGCCCCCTTGGAAGTTGCGTTTCTTCAACTCCTCTTCGCGGGCTTTCACGCGGTTGATGAACTTCTGTTCCTCAGCGGTGTAGGTCACCTTCTTCTTGCCATCGAACACCTTCACGGCACGGTCGAGGTACCAGGTGGTCGATTCGAAGATTTTGCGCAGTTCGCTGCTGGTGAACACATAGCCCTTGCGCGCTGACACGGCGTTGCGCAGCACGCGCAGTTCGCTGAGCGACAGTTTCGAGATGTCCATGTTCAGGTTCAGTCCTTTGTCCAACTTCTCCACGTTGATGTGGCCGGCTCCGGGCAGGATAAACGGCTCGGGAGTGTAGTCGTTGTCATCTTGTGCGTATCCGCTCATTACGCCGATGAGCATGAATAGCAATGTAAGTAGTTTTTTCATAGATTGTTGGGTATTGAGTTGTTGAATTGTTCATCTCTCACTTGGATGATGGAATCGGAGCCCAGGCCGAATTTGCGCCAGCGGTGCGTCATCTCCACATAGCGCCCGTCGGTGGTGGACTGCAACGTATGTATCTGGCCGTTGATGAAACGGAAATCCTCTAAGATGCCGCCCAACTGCGACCCCATCCACATCGGACGGACGCGCCCGCCCACATTCTTATAGATATGGAGGCGCTTCAGGTAGCGTGGGTCGTGCCGGGTGCGCCCGATAATCCCCACGATGGCCTCTTCGCGCCCGTCGCCGTCCACATCGCCCGTCTCCAAACGGAACACGGGTTTATGTATCGCCACCCGGTCGGTGTAGCGGCCCGTGGTCAGCGTCAGGTAGGTGAGCGAGTCGTTCACCCGTTCCAACGCGTAGGTCTGCGCGTTGCACGCCATGCAGACCCACCATGCCGCCAACATCCATACGTATCTGTTCATCGTGGTATTCTCTTATTGTGTGATAGATGCTTTGTACATCGCATCGGCCACATCGTGGGCCAGTGAGCTGAAGGTGTAGCCGCGCAATGCCAGCCGCGATTCACACTCATTGATGTCGATGGGTGGTTTCCCTTCAAAGAGAAGAGCCACGTCTTCCACCGCCTTGCGCATGTTGTCGGTCACATAGTTGTTGCCGGTGATGTCGGCACGCGCGTCGTTGTAGGGCTTGGTGAAATTCCTGAAGTCTTTCATCGTCTGGCGGTTGCCCTCCATCATGTCCCAGACAGCCCGCGCTTCCATCTTCTCGCGTTCCATGGCATCGGTGAGTGTGTCGGCTATCTTTAGTTTCTCCTCCGCCTCCCATAACCGTTCCTCAGTCTTATAGATGATGGCGTCTCTCACTTTCTTGGCATTGGGCAGTGCCTCGGTATGCCGGCTTTTGTCGAAGAGGATATCGACGTTCTCTTGCGCTCCGAAACTCTCAGGATGGTTCATCACATCCTCAATGTTGGTCTGGTCCATGGTGCGGCTGAAGCGGTTGGCGAAGGCTTGGTCGCTGCTCTCATATCCCAGCGTGTTCTTATAGAAACGGCGGTTGTAGAGCTGTTCGGTGAATTGCTGGTCGAAATACACTTTCTTACCGTTTCTGACAATATAATAGGTGGTGTCGCGGTCGAAGGTGATGCTCTCGCCTGTCAGCAGTTTGGTATAGTCAGAGTTGCTCACATTGTCTATCCGGATTTCACTGGGGTCGAGGTGGTACTTCTTTGCCAGCTCTTGTATTACCTCTTTGTCGGTCTGCCTGTAAATATCCATCATCTCTTGGTTGAATGCCTGGCGCACTTTATTGTATTCCGGTCCTAAGGCTTTCAACTTGTTCATGGCCTGTTTGTTGCTCTGCACATCGATGACCAGTTTGCGGAGCAGGGCCTTATTCTCGGGTGTGGGGTTCGATTTGCACAGTTCAATGGTGGTGCGCAGGTCTTTGATATCTTGTACTGACTTGGCCTCGCCGTATTTGATGGCATTTGTCAGGTCGCGCTTGGGTTTTACGGTCTTTGCCTTGGCTTTCTCGATGGGCGAGCGCACGGTGTCCTTGGCGATTTGCTGGCGCCGGTTGCTCTCTTCAATCACTTGTTTGGCAATTGTCCCTTTTTTGCCGGAGGAGTAATTCTTCGTGCTGGACTTTGCCGGTATGCGCGCCTTGGGCCTCGATGTGGAGGCGCGGGCACTCAACGGTGGTTGTCCGCCTACGGGTGCGGCGTACACGAAGACACATGCCTTGATGCCTAATGAGAAAATCTGCCATTTGGCGGCTTCTATCGCCATGATTTTCATTTGTTTGGTCACGGCATCGCGTCCTTGCTCGACATAAAGCTCAGCAAGGCTGATTTCCATCAGTCCGATGCTGAAAGCATCGTAGAGACGGAAGAAACCTTCCGTTGCACCCATGGTCTTGATACCTAATGCGATACGTGCTATCATAATGGGCACAGCCAAATGCTCGTTCACTTGTTTGGCGGTGGTGAACATGGCCTGGGCATAGTCCTTGAACCATTGCGCAATCTCGCCGCCCAGCGTGAGCGGTTTGTAGCCTTCATCGAACGAATAGTCTGCCGCCTCGTTGGTCATGAAGGCGAACACACGAGCCACCGTCTTGGCCGCGTCGCGGTCGAGGCCGTAGTCCTCTAAATATCCGTCGCGCAAGATGTGAATGTATTTCACGAGAGGCATCAAACGGTCGAGTATTCCCCATTGCACGATGAGGTTCTCGATGCTCTCCATGTTTTTCAGCATACGGCGGTCCTCCTTGATGAGTGCGTCCCATGCGGCGGCTTCTTTCAAGATGCGTCGTGGCTGCGAGCACAGCAATACCTGCGTCTCGCATTTGTATTCTTGATTGTTGTATTTCGTGCCGAACGTCACGACAGCGTCAATGCGCGACGGGGCATCGAGCAAACCTTGCAGACAACGGAGGATGATTCTTGTGCCGCGCGGATGGCCCGTGTCTTTGGCCTCGTAATTGAGGCCGAGTCGATCTATGCGGTGCTGCTCCGTCTCGTCGACGGCTTTGATACTGAACAGTTTCGGGTCGGGTGAAGGTTTGACAATCAGGATGCAGTGGTTCTCCTCGTCGTAGTCGTAGATGCGGAGGAAGCCTTCTGTCTCGTGTGGCACGTAAGTCTTGCCCGCCGACACGCCCCATACCAGTTTCTGAGTATGCTTTTCGGGGTTGTATTCCTCAAGGTAACATCCCACCTCGTAGCCTTCGTAGCCGACGCCGATGTCATAGACCATGCCCATGTAGTAACGCAATAAGGGGAAGTCGCTTTTCACCACCAGTCCTTTGCCGTTTTCGGCTTCTAAGTGCAAGTTGAACTCAATGAAATGTCCGGGTGTGTGGCAGTCTTTCTCCTTGTCGAGCACCTTGTCGATGATGACGGCCTCTTGCACCTCTTTCTTCGCGTTCCACTGCACCCTTACCTCATACATGTGTGTCGGTTGGCCGTCTTTTTCATATACCACGGCCGTTACGTTGGCGTCTTCCTCCATGCCGTCGATGACGAATGGCAGGAACACCGCTTTGTCGTAACAGGCGGGCAGCGTCAGATTCTCTTGGGCGAAGTGCATCTCGCCTTCCTTGATTTTGAAATGAAGACGGTTGTTGTAGAGTCCGGCTCCGGCGTTGAGTGTGAATGTCACCACGCCGTCGCCGTTGGGCTGTGGCGGGTTAACGGCTTGTATGTCAGCACATCGCCAGTTGCTATCCATGCCGGCATCCTGCGACGTGATGCAGTTGTCGCCGTTGATGGTGATTTGTGAGGTCAGATTCAGGTCAATGTATTCTTCGTTGTTTTTGAACCCTACAATCTGGGCGAAGACTCTCTGGGGCATCGCGCCCACTTGCAAGGTGTCGCCAAATGTCTTGTAGATGCGCATCTCCATGCGGTCGGGCAGGTCCTCCTGCCGTGGTTGTTCCTGCGATCCGCCTTTGGGCTTGCGGGTGAGTGAATAACCCAATAGGGCGACCACCACCGAACCGGGTATGGCGTATGGCCACGGGTCACCGCCCGGTTCCTCTCGTGCGTCGTTGTCTTCGGTATAGACGGCCTCTTTCTGCTCGGCGACATCTGCGTCGCCCTCAATGTTCACCTCGATGATGATTTCCACACCCACGCTGAGACCCAGAGTCTCTTGACAGCCGTCGCAGTAGCATAAAATGCCGTTGATTTGGAAGGTGATGCTATCTCCCGAATATTTGCTTGGCTTGTACGACACTTGGGCCTCGCGGGGCAATTCGCCACCACGTTCGTACCACTGTTGATTATGTATGTGATCCGTCACATCTTGCACCAACAGCTCAATGAAGAAGTCTTCTTTCAAGTCGCCTTCAGCGCGAAGGCATTTCACACTGAGGTCAAAGTTTTGTCCGCGATAGATGGTGCCGACATATTTCCTTCTCAAGAAATTGCGTGATTTCTCCTCGCTTGCCAGTTTTAGACTTCCGCCTGAGATTTTGTATTGAAAACTCGCGTTCAGTTCGGCATCTTGATTGGCATAATAGCCCGAGCTGCTCGTCTCTCCTTTTGTTACACTGCTGCGGCCTTCAAATGTTTCCACAATGTCGGCTGCCGCCGCACGGAGTGGCAGCAGCATCAGTATCAGCAGCCATGCGAAAGTCGTTGTCTTCATTGTTCCTCAGAAATTAACCGTTGAACGTTCTCTTGCTCAATGCTCCTTTCTTACGGACAGAGCAGCCCTGTCCCTGCAAAGCTCGGCAGTGGCCTCCCAACTCCTCTTATCCCATACCCTCTTACCTCTTACCTCTCACCCCTTACCCCTAAAGATACTTCGCGATGTCGGTCTCCAGATTCTTAATCTGCTTGGCGCTCATCACCACCTCGTTGTCGCGGCTGATGATGAAGCTGCACGGCACCTTCTCGGCACTGTTCAGGTAGAAGAGCGATGTGTGGCCGTCGTCGCGCACGTTGATCCAGGGCAGGGCGTCGGTCTGCGTCTTCCAGAAGTGGTCGTCCTGGTCGAGCGACACCTGATAGAATTCCAGTCCCCGGTCGTGGTATTTGTTGTACAGTTCGCGCAGCATCATGATGCGGGCGGGCGAGTTCTCGTCGGCGAAGACGTGGAAGTCGAGCAGCACCACCTTGCCTTTCAGTTCGGTCAGATGACGGATGCGGCCTGTCGCATCGGGCAGCGGCACGTCAATCAGCGACACCTCGCTCACCTTCTCAGGGTCAATCTCAAATCCTTGGTTTTGCTTCTCCACGATTCGCTTGGTCTTCACTCCCTCAAGCGCGATGGTCTCTAAGTTTTGCGCGCGCAGGTCCTCGGGATATTGCTGTTTCCACGAGGTGGCCACAGCCTGGAAGGGGCGCACATCGTCGAGATGGCGTTGCGGGTCGAAAATGTTGATATAGGATCTGTTGACGGCGATGCCTTGGAACAGGGCGAAGTACGATGAGGCATGGAGCGGGTTCTTGTAGATATAGTCGCGGCACACCTCGTCCTTATAGGTGTTGAGCATACGGAAGATGCTGTCGCCCGGCATGTCGCCCGTCATCCGCGGGTCGGAGGCCACCTGTTGGGCACGGGCCTGTAAGTCCATCTGCTTGATGGTCAGCTCTTTGATTCTCTGGCAGTCATCGTTGCCCTCCACATTGTATCCTCCGGCCATGTTCTTATAGTCGGCTTTCACGGTGATGGTCTCCGTGGAATCAACGGCCACATTGATAATCTGGTTGTAGATGCGCAGACGGTAAAACTCGGGTGCGTCTTTGGGCGCGTTGATACTGAAAGAGAACGCCCCGTCGTCGTCCAGTTTCAGAGAGTCGATTACTTTGACACCGTCCAAGGCCATGTGGTCGAGATAGAGAACGGAGTCCTTGGCTTGTGTGATGTTGCCTGTGAGTTGGAATTTCGGACTGTTGTCGCAGGAGGCGACGGCAATGGCGGCTATCGCCACAGCCATCGCGCTTGTCATGTTCTTGAGTAACTTTTTCATTGCTGTGTTAAAATTTGACGGCAAAAATACGTCATAATCTTGGAATAGCAAAATTTTTAATAAGGTTTAGGGTTCTAAATGGTTTAAGGTTGAGGGATTAGGGTTTAGTGTTCTAAGCATATCTCTTACCCCTTGCCCCTTGCTCCTTGCCTCTCACCTCTTACCCCTAACCCATCACCTCTTACCCCTAACCCCTCACCTCATCCGGCGTGGAAATCGAATATCCACCATCCCTCGTCGTTTTGCTGGGGTTCCACTTGGGCTAAGTAGAAATAGCCGATAGTGGCTGAGCCGTATTCCAAGTCGGTGTCATCCCGCTGGAGAAGCGGTCGCATCTGTCGTGAGAAGGCATCGGCATCGGCCTTGTCCTTGAATGCGATGATGGCGCCGTTGTCGGTGTCGAAATGAAAGCGTGCGTAGTAGGCGTGTGCGTCGGTCGCCTCGCACACCCAATCCATATAGCCCTCCATCTGTTTTTTGACGGCTTTGACGCCCCGGCCGTAGATGATGGTCGTCATCTCTATCCCTTCCTCACTGTCGGTCTCGTTTTCAAAGACGATTCTCTTCATGTCTGTGCTGGGGTCAGTGGTCTTGTCTGCCCACTCACCATCGTAAATGCTGTTGATCAATGACCAGAATTGGGCAAACTCGGGAACACTGTTTCCTTTTTGTGGGCAAACGGCCATCAGCGGCAAAGCCAACAGGATGGCTGCCAGGGTAAATAGTTTTCTCTTCATTGTCTTATTTGATTGAGGTTAATAACGATTGAAAGTGATCAATGACGTAAGCATCGCAAGATGCCCGTCAGCGGCGATATCCACTGCAAATTTAAACATTATTTTCTGATTATCCAATTCTTTCTCCATTTTTTAGGGATTTCTGGTGTGCCCCAGTAATCCCTCCCATGCCATCGGCATTTGTTGTACCATGTTGCACCATGTTGTAAAACTATTGTCTTATATCTCCTTCTATCTCCTTCTATCTCCCTTTATCTCCTTCTATCTCCCTTTATCTCCTTGATTTCCTCTATTTTCCCCCAAAAAAGAAAATAATCGCACAATTCTTCGTCAATTCGTTTTTTTATCACTATCTTTGCACGATTTTTCATGTATGGGGCGAAATGCGCCCCTCTGAAATACCGTCTTCGGGATTCATTTCCCGTGTCGCGGATTTCAGAAGATGCAGTTAAAACAATAAGTATTTTTATTTTTTTTTAGATGAACGTTATTACGAAAACAGTTTCACTGCCTGATGGAAGAACCATCAGCATTGAAACCGGGAAAGTGGCCAAGCAGGCCGACGGTTCTGTTGTGCTCCGTATGGGCAACACCGTGCTGCTCGCCACTGTGTGCGCTGCCAAAGATGCAGTGCCCGGAACAGATTTCATGCCTTTGCAGGTCGATTACAAAGAACAGTACGCCGCCGCCGGACGATTCCCGGGCGGTTTCACCAAGCGCGAAGGCAAACCTGGTGACAATGAGATTCTCACATCTCGCCTCGTGGACCGCGTGCTGCGGCCTCTCTTCCCCTCCAACTACCACGCTGAGGTGTTCGTCAATGTGATGCTCCTCTCTGCTGATGGTGTTGACCAGCCCGACGCTTTGGCAGGCTTCGCCGCTTCGGCCGCGCTGGCTTGCTCGGATATCCCCTTCGAATGCCCCATCTCTGAGGTGCGTGTGGCTCGTATCAATGGCGAATATGTCATCGACCCCACCGCAGAACAGATGAAGGAAGCCGATATGGACATCATGGTGGGCGCCAGCGCCGAGAACATCATGATGGTGGAAGGTGAGATGAAAGAGGTGAGCGAGCAAGATTTGCTCGGTGCACTCAAGGCGGCTATGGATGCCATCAAACCCATGTGCGAACTGCAAGTGGAACTGTCGAAAGAACTCGGCACCGACGTCAAACGTGAGTATAACCATGAGGTGAACGACGAGGCGCTGCGCGAACAGATGAACAAAGAACTCTACCAGCCCGCATACGATGTGACCAAACAGGCTCTCGAGAAGCACGCACGTGCTGAGGCTTTCGAGAAAATCCTCGCTGATTTCAAAGAGAAATATTTCGCAGAACTCCCCGAGAAAACCGAGGAAACTGAGTCTGCCGAGAATGAAATCACCCGCGACGACATCGAGGCGATGATGGATCGCTACTATCACGATGTGATGCGCGATGCCATGCGCCGCTGCATCCTCGACGAGGGCATCCGTCTGGACGGCCGCAAGACCGATGAGATCCGTCCCATCTGGTGCGAGGTGAGCCCGCTGCCGATGCCTCACGGAAGCAGTATCTTCACCCGTGGCGAGACACAGTCGCTCACCACTTGTACACTGGGCACCAAGCTTGATGAGAAACTGGTGGACGATGTGCTCGTGCGCAACTACCAGCGTTTCCTGCTCCACTATAACTTCCCCCCGTTCTGCACGGGCGAGGCTAAAGCACAACGCAGCGTAGGCCGCCGCGAAATCGGTCACGGTCATCTCGCATGGCGTGGACTGAAAGGCCAGATTCCCGAGGAGTTCCCTTACACCGTACGTCTGGTGTCGCAGATTCTCGAGTCTAACGGCTCTTCATCGATGGCTACCGTCTGCGCAGGCACACTCGCACTGATGGACGCCGGCGTGCCCATGAAGAAACCTGTCAGCGGCATCGCCATGGGTCTGATCAAGAACCCCGGTGAGGATAAGTTCGCTGTGCTCTCCGACATCCTCGGCGATGAGGACCACCTCGGCGACATGGACTTCAAGACCACGGGTACACGCGACGGACTGACCGCCACACAGATGGATATCAAGTGCGACGGACTGTCGTTCGACATCCTCGAAAAGGCGCTCATGCAGGCAAAGGCCGGACGTGAGCACATCCTCAACTGCATCACCGAGACCATCGCCGAGCCGCGGCCCGACCTCAAACCGCAGGTGCCCCGCATCGTGGCCTTCGACATACCCAAGGAGTTTATCGGCGCCGTCATCGGCCCGGGCGGAAAGATCATCCAACAGATGCAGGAAGACACCGGCTCTACCATAACCATCGACGAGACCGACGGCGTGGGCAAGGTGCAGGTCAGCGCGCCCAACAAGGAGTCGATCGACGCGGCTATCGCTAAGATCAAGGCCATCGTGGCTGTGCCCGAGGTGGGCGAGGTGTACGAGGGCACCGTGCGCAGCATCATGCCCTACGGCTGCTTCGTCGAGATACTGCCCGGCAAGGACGGTCTGCTCCATATCTCTGAGATTGACTGGCGCCGCCTCGAGACTGTCGAGGAGGCCGGCATCAAAGAGGGCGACAAGATCAACGTGAAACTGCTTGAGATCGACCCCAAGACCGGCAAATATAAACTGTCGCACCGCGTGCTCATCCCCAAACCCGAGGGATACCAGGAGCGGGAGCGCCGCCAGCGCGACCGTGGCGAGCGCGGCGAACGCCGTCAGCGCCCTGAGCGCGGCGACCGCGGACCGCGTCCCGAGCGTCACAACGACCATCACAACGGCCACCGCGAACAGCGCAACGACTACCACGACCCGCTGGCCGACCGTGAGCCCCGCGACTTCAACGACTCGCTCGACCACGGCACCGACATCGACTAATCGCCAACGGTCACATACATCATCATACGGTCAGGACGGACATCTATCCGCCCTGACCGTTTTTTGTGTCGTTCCCCATCTCCGTGTTTTTTATACCTTTTTTCCCAACGCCGTAGGCGTTTTTATTACTTTTTCCTCCTTTTTTATTCTCTGTATCATTGCAGACCCATCCTCCTCGTAGGGACAGGGCGTGCCCTGTCCGCCATTTGTCGTGATTGTCGTGTTCTCTATTCCCCTCCCTGCAAGGGAGGGGCAGGGGTGGGGCTGCTAGAGAGAGGCCGGAGGCGTGTGTCTCCACCCTCACCACTCAAAAAACTCAAATTTTTTCCTAAAAAATTTGTAATTATTCAAAATATTCTTTACTTTTGCAACATACATTGTAAAATATAGAGATCAACCACTTATTGAGCTAATAAGATTTTTATTACAAAACTTTTGATGATAATGGAACGTAATCTAATAATTAAAGAAATACAGTATAATCCCTTTAGGGTATTAGGGGTTTTCTCTAACTCTTCAATGAAAGATGTCGTGGCCAATGAGGGAAAAATGAAGGCATTCTTAAAAGTAGGGAAAACCGTTAGCTATCCCCTCGATTTAGCAGCATTCCTTCCTGCTGTTGATCGAGAAGGGGATGCTGTGACTAAGGCTAAGTCTCAAATCGCTCTGTCAGATGACAAGGTGAGGCATGCTCAGTTTTGGTTTGTCAAATCAACACCAATTGATGATATTGCTTTTAGCCATCTGTATAAAGGTGATTTTGATGGGGCTGTAGAAACATTCAGGAAAAAACGTACTGCCTCATCGTTACAGAATCTTGTGGTATGTTATCTCATTCAGGGTAATTATCATGAAGCAATTCAAAATGCTGTCACACTTTATTCAGATTTTCTTGATGCCTTTGTGAATACCGTTGATCAACAAGCTACTGTCAATAAGAAAACTTTGGTAGAACAATTCGTAAGCGGTTTATATTCTTCAGGTGTCGATTTGGCTGTATTTAAAGCCTCATTAGCCGATTCTGTCTGGACAGACGCAATTTGTGGGATAACCAGTATGCCGCTAGTGGACAAGCTCAAGAGTGCTCTCGAAATGGCAAGGGCATCAAGAGGCAAAGGTTGTAATGCGAGATTAAGCGCAGGAAAGAAATTGATGGTAGCAGTTAAAATTGACCTGCCTAAACTCAAAGGGTTGCTTGATGCTTTGCAATATCAAATTCTTGCAGATGAGTTGGCTAATGAAATTCTGCAATGTGGTATCGATTATTTTAACGATTCAGAAGATGATGATGCACCCCATATAGCCATGCCCATACAGAAATATGCTTTAACTATCGCAGAGGGTTCCGTGGCAAAGGAGCGGTGTAAAGAAAATGTTGATATACTTAAGAAAATTATAGAAAGCCTTCCTCCTAAAGAGGTCGCTGCTGAAACAAGAGCAATTAGGAAAGAATTGGAAAAATTCTGTGCATTACCAGATCAGATTTCGCACTCATTAGCACTGCTTAATGCAACGAAATCGCATGTCCAGTCCATCAAGAAGAAACTCGGTTCGACTAACTCGTTCTATCTTAAGATATCAACCCAGGTTGTCGGTAATGCGCTTCACAATGTGATTGAAGAGGTGAATGGTGCCATGAAGGTGTTTAATCAATTCACAGGCTCCGTACAACAAGTTGCATTTGTCTCATTAAAAGCAACACTTCAATCCGCTTGGAATGCAACTAAGATAATGGATACATTTGACTTGGAGCCTAGTTTCGAGTCGAAATATAATACCAATCGTTCGACGTTGAAGTCGTTGTGTGACCAAGTAGGAATTACTTCGTCTGCGTTTTCAAGCTCCTCTTATAGCTCGAGTTCTGGCTCGAGCAGTTCAGACGATACGAATTGGGGGTGCATTATTGCTATTATAGTTCTAATTATAATATTTATAGCATCAATGGTAAAATAAAAAACAGTCAAGATATGAAACAAAAATTTCTATTTCTCGCTTTCATCGTTTTCTCATTGTCGGCCTTTTCTGCTAGCAATAGTGAAAATGAAAAACGTATAGTTGAATTGCAACAAAAAGTTCGTTCATTAAACTCGGAATTAGGAACATTGCGATCAATTGTTTCATCCCTCAATAAAAAAGTCGTAGATATGCAGGTGATTCAAGACACGTTTAAAACGCAACTGCATTCCACAAACGATGAGGTGAGCATGGTAAAAAATGACCTGTCGCAAAAAGCAACAGAGTTAGGTGATAGCATAGGGACAACTTACGGGAAAGTGAATCAAACTTCGCAGGATCTGAACTCACGCTCTCTGTTAGGTGTCATCGGCCTTCTGTGTGCGTTGATTATAGCCGGTCTCGTTTATCTCCTTTTGAAAAAGAAAATTAATAGCGGACAAACTGCCATTGATTCTATTAGAGAAGCCCAGAAAAAACTTAATGAGGAGTCTGTCAAGTTAGATAACCAGCTGATTGAAATCATGAATAAGCAGTTGGATATTCAAAAAGAATCAGCAAAAACAGCCCCATCATCCTCAAATGGCGCAAATACAGTAGACCATTCTCTAGCACTCAAAGTAGCAGATGAAATTGTCCGTATCGAATTGAATCTGTCAAGAATGGATCCGAGTGTGAAGGGGCATAAGCAACTTTCTAAAGCGGCCGAGCGTATTAAGAACAACTTCTTGGCTCAGGGTTATGAGATAGTAGACATGCTTGGCAGACCTTACAATGAGGGAATGAAAGTTGTTGCAAGTTTTGTTTCTGATGAAAACCTCAAAGAGGGTGAACAAATTATTACAGGAATCACTAAGCCTCAAGTCAATTATAATGGTGAAATGATACAGGCAGCACAAATTACAGTAAGTCAAAACATATAAAAACTATGGCAAGATTAAAAATCGACTATGGCATAGACTTGGGTACGACAAACTCGGCCATATGCCGCATGGAACAAGGAGAACCAGTAATCAAAAAGACAGATACTCAAAAGGACATTATGCCTTCCTGTATTTCTGTTACTAAGCGTGGAGCCGTCAGAGTAGGGGATAGTGCATACAATGACATGAAGAGTGATAAACGTCGGGCAACCAAAACGTGGCGAAGCGAAACTTCAAACACGTATGTTGAGTTCAAACGAACCATGGGAACAGATAAAGTGTACCATAGTTCTAATTTGAATAAAGACTTTACATCTGAAGAGCTGTCTGCTGAGGTGCTCAAAGCGCTCAAGTCTTTTATCACAGACGAGAACGTGAACTCCGTAGTAATTACCGTGCCAGCCAAGTTCACCGTTACCCAGAAGACTGCAACTATGCAGGCGGCAAAACTTGCCGGTTTCACCCATTGCGAATTGCTTCAAGAACCGATAGCGGCTTCTATGGCATACGGCTTGTCCGCTGCACAAAAAGATGGAATCTGGATGGTCTTCGACTTCGGTGGTGGTACTTTTGATGCTGCTTTGATTAAGGTGGAAGACGGTATCATGCAAGTTTTTGACACTGAAGGTGACAATTATCTTGGAGGTAAAAACCTTGACGAGGCAATAGTTGACAAACTCATTATTCCATATCTTCAGGCCAATTATTCGATAGACGGTATTCTTGCGAATAAAAGTAAGAATGACGTTCTTCGTGAAGCGATGAAAACCTTTGCCGAAGAAGCAAAGAATCAATTGTCGTTTAAAGACAGTGAAGACATTCTTTCAAATCTAGGCGACTTGGGCGAGGATGAAGATGGAGAGGAGATAGAACTCGACCTCACGCTTACTCAAAATCAAGTATTTGATGTCATGCGCCCCTATTTCCAAAAGGCTGTAGATATATGTAAGAGACTGCTTGAGAAAAATAATCTTACAGGCAGCCAACTCTCTAAATTGATTCTTGTGGGCGGACCTACCCATTCACCACTGATCAGACAAATGCTGCGTGAGCAAATCACGCCTAATGTTGACACTAGTATTGATCCGATGACGGCAGTGGCAACCGGTGCCGCGCTATACGCTTCAACCATCGATGCAGAGATCAAAGAAGAAGACATCAAACAGGATACCATCCGTTTGGATGTAGGCTATGAGTCAACTACGGTAGAAACGACAGAATGGGTGAGCGTAAAGCTTCTGGACGAATCGGTCGATACTGTTATGGTTGAACTACTACGAGGCGATAAGGCTTGGTCTAGTGGCAAGACTGAGGTTGATGCTATGGGTAATGTAATCGAAGCCCAACTTCTTGAGGGTAAACCCAATTCTTTCTCGATAATTGCCTACGACCAGAGGGGAAATCAATTGCCATGTTTCCCAAATGAAATAACGATTATACAGGGATCTAAGGTGGGAAGTGCTGTGCTTCCTTATTACTTTGCCGTCGGATTTTGGAACATCGAGAAAAAGGTCGCTGCTCTTCGTCCATTCAAAGGATTGGAAAAGAGCAAGCCTATTCCTGCTGTAGGCGTGAGAAACGACCTTAAAACATCCTCACAACTGCGCCCCGGAAATGCCAAGGATGTAGTCCGAATTCCTATATACCAGTCTGACGATGAAGTAAGTGAGGAAGGAAGGAGACCTGCTGCTCTTTATGAGTATGTGGCCGATGTAGTCATTACGGGTGAAGATGTGAATGCACTTATCCCGGAGGGAAGCAATGTCGAAATAACTCTTAAGGTTGACCGCTCGGAAATGATGAAGATGGAAGTGTTCTTCCCGGCTTGTGACCTGACCATCGAACGGGAACTTGACACAAGCAAGAAACAGTCTATAGAAGAAGCGGAGCAATATGCTGCCGATGAGCTTCAGACTGCGCAGTGGAAGATCAATGACTTGAAGAAAGATGGGCAGGACGTTGCAGCACTTCAAAATCAACTTGACCTCGTTAAGGAGGAAAAGAAAAGTTCGAACGATCCTAAACGTATCATGCAGCATCTTAAAGAGGTACTACGACAAATTGATGATTTGGACGAACAGGCCGAATGGCCGCGTGTTGAGAAAAAATTGCGTGGCCTTCTCGCTGAGACGGAAAGGGACCAGGATAAGTATGGTACAGCAGAGACGGCTGCAATGCTCAAACAACTGAAGGCAAATGCCAACCAAGTGATAGCGTCAAAAGACATAACAACAGCAAAGGCTGTAATAGACCAGCTCCGAGCTCTTGATTATAAGCTCGCATTAATTGAATACTTCGTGGCATGGATTATAGACTGGGATAATAATTTCAATACGATAGCATGGCGTAATACTGCTCGTGCCCGTCAGCTTGTCAACAGTGGCTTGTCGCTTATCAGCAATTCGGCTTCAGCGGATCAGCTCCGACCTGTAGTTAGTGAAATAATTTCGTTGATGCCTGAACAGTCGCGTCCTCAAGGAGCAGATGGTTTGCTTAGCTGATTATGTTTTACGGCAAGGAGGATAATTGTTCTCCTTGCCAACTTTTCTCTCATTCGAAATATTATGGTACTCGATATAGGACAAATATTTAATGGTTTCAAGGTCGTATTCTTTATCAAACAGGGAGAATACGCTGAAACATACCGTGTAAAATCAGAAGACGGGCAACTTCGTTTCTTAAAATTAATCAACCGGGGAAAGATGCATAAATCACAGTTCACGGATGATGGAAAGGTTATGGAAATTGAGATTGTCAAGTCTCTCAATCATCCTGGGCTGTGTAAATTCATTGCTGATGGTGAATGTGTAATGAATGGGCAGTTATATGCCTATTTCGTAACAGAGTTTATCAGTGGCGAAACTGTAGCACAAAAAGTGACCCGGCAGCAACGGTGTTCTGTCTATGATGCCAAAAATATCGCAATTCGCACATTGGAAGTATTGCAATATCTCCATTCTTTGCCTAAGCCAGTTGTCCATAACGAGGTGACAATTCAAAACATCATGTTGGACCTGTCAAGTGAAGACCAAGAGGCAATTAAACTGATAGACTTTGGGTATGCACAATTCCTCAATGAGCATGCGCGGGGATATAAGCTTGATGGTCTAAATCCATTTTATCTGGCCCCAGAGAGGTTTAACGGCGTTGGTTGTGTGCAAAGTGACTTATATGCAGTGGGGGCTATGATTTATCATCTTTTGTTTGGTATAACCCCTTGGTATATAGACCTGTCAAGATATGATGATTCTGTCCAGATAGATGCTATTTTGGAAGAACGTCGGAAGCCGCTTAGAATGGTTAATACAGAACTCTTTGAGTTGGATGAGCAACTGATAAATACCATGGCAAAAGCGATGGCGTTTGATATAGATCATCGGTTCCAAAGCGCAGAACAATTTATTAAGGCTCTGAAAGGTGAATTTAAGGTGGCGCCTCAAGACGTCAGTAAAGGAGATAGCGCAAAAACAGTCAAACCTAAAAAAGTACGTCGTGGTAATGGCTTCAAAGACGTTGCGGGAATGAGTGATTTAAAAGAATCTATAAAAAAAAGTGTTCTTAATATCTTGCGCAATGCAGAGAAAGCCAAAAAGTATAAAATCTCCATTCCGAATGGAATGTTGCTTTATGGACCACCGGGTTGTGGCAAAAGCTTTTTCGCCGAGAAATTTGCAGAGGAGTCAGGCTATAATTTCATCTATGTGAAGTCTAGCGACCTGGCAAGTATATACGTTCATGGGTCGCAAGAAAAAATTGGCAAGTTATTTGATGAGGCTCGTGAGAATGCACCTACGATATTATGTTTCGATGAATTCGATGCTCTTGTGCCTAATCGAGATAAAATCAATAATGCAAGTCAGTCGGGCGAGGTGAATGAGTTCCTATCACAATTGAATAATTGCGGACAAGATGGGGTCTTTGTTATTGCATCTACAAATCGACCTCAAAATATAGACAAGGCTGTATTGCGCCGTGGCCGCATTGATAAAATCGTTTACTTGCCTGTTCCTGATAAAGAAGCGCGAGCTGGAATTTTCCAGATCCATTTGTCCGAACGGCCTTATGATATCGGTATTGACTATGACAGGCTTGCAAGTTTAACAGAAAATTATGTGGCTAGCGATATCGCGTACATCGTGAACGAGGCCGCTCGGGTTGCGCTTGAACAAGATTGCAATATCACACAAGAGATGTTAGAAGAGTCGATAAAACAAACCCCTCCTTCGGTATCGAAGAAAACGATAGAAGAATACGAAAAAATCAAACAAGAGCTGGAAGGTCCTACGAGTGAAAGACCTCGTGGCCGGATAGGCTTTATAACCGAATAATTATGGAACATTTTAATGAACTGCTGCTACGTACTGCTTTTGCATGCATGGCTTGTGACGGAGATATCGCTCAGGAAGAAGTTGATTTGATTAAATCACTTGACGATGAAAATCATTTGTTTGGAGATATAAACATTGACAAAGAATTAAATGACTTGCTTGCCGAGATAAACGATTTGGGCGCAAGGTTCCTTAAGTCATATCTTAATCTCGTCAAAGAATCTCAGTTAAATGAAGAAAATTCAATCAGGTTGCTTGATGTCGCCGTTAAAATAATAAAAGCTGATAATATCATCAAGTATAGTGAAATTAAGTTCTTTAAAGTTATCAAGGCTAACCTCAATATATCTGACGAAAACATTCTTGAAAAAGTTGAGGGCGTAGATGAAATGTGGGTGGCCCAAGACATAAAGGACTATGGTTTGCTATATGACTCGTACTTTGATAATATTGAACTGCCCAAATTTGATCTTAAAACCCTTTCGCCTCAGGAAGAATTAAATTAAATTAACTAATAGGAGTATGGCATATACTGATGAATATGGGACGACATTCACTGATGATAAAAAACGCCTCATTAAGTTTTCTTCCGTCACTAAGGAATATTCTATTCCAAGTGGAACAGAAGAAATCGCATCTAGCGCTTTTGAGGGCAACCAAACCTTAAAGGTGCTTCATATACCATCAACTGTTAGGCTAGTCCAGGACAGTGCATTTTATCACAGTAGAATAGATGAAATCCATTATGGCGGTGATATTGAACAATGGTTACGAATAACATGGAAAAGCCTTTTTGGCAAAGGCTATACGCTCTATTTTAATGAGACAGATCTTGTTGAAAGTGTCATAATACCTGATAATATATCTGTTATAAAGGAATACGCATTCTATTATTGTACTAGTCTTCGGAGTGTTATATTCAATAAAAATATCACCTCAATCGAAAAGTGTGCATTCAATAAGTCAGGGCTAAAAGGAATATTATCTATACCAAAATCATGTAGAGAAATAAAGGAACGAGCTTTTTTTTGCTGTGATGGAATCACAAAAGTTAAAATTCCAGAAGCAACTAAAGAAATCGAGTTCGGAGCGTTTAGTGCATGCTCTGGTCTACAAAACTTTGTCGTTTCAACGGGAAATGTTTTATTCTTTACTGATGGTATAGGACTGTATTCTTTTGTGAAAGGGTCTGGTTCAAAGTCTGTCAATAAGCAAGAACTAAAACTGATAGCTTTAGCATCTGGCAGCAGAATGAGTTATCGTCTTCACGAACATACAGCATCTATTATGCAAGATGCTTGCTGTCTCGACTCTATTCCTGTGAGTGGCTTGGAAATATCACGTGATGTGTCCGTTGAACAAGAAGCTTTTAGAAGCTGCAGCGGAGTAGTCAAAGCTCCTTTAAAAATTCGGGAATCAATACTTCATAATGGACTTCCATATAATAAGTTTAAGGCTTTTTTCGTGTTACAAGATGCACTTATTACACAAGGAGTACCAGAGGCGATTTATCTAAATCCTTTTCGTGTTTTGGGCGTTTACTGCAATGCTTCTCAGCGCGAAATACAATCAAATGCCACAAGAATTAAACGATTACTGGAAATTGGCAAACAGCCTTCTTTCAAAACCGATTTCAATGAGGTCCTTCCTCCTTTAGAGCGTACGCCAGAAATGGTGGATATGGCCTTATCGCAGATCAGCCAGCCAAAAGAAAAACTTGCGTATGCATTACTCTGGTTCGCAAAACCTCGTTGTGAACGGCATGAACAAGCAGAGGATTTATTGAGAAATCAGAAATTTGGTGAGGCTTGCGAATTACTAATACAAGGATGTGGCGACTTCAGGGTAATGATAGGACCTTATATATCCTTGTGTCGGCAACACTTAAGCAGCGGTTATACCATTATTTCTCTTGCGGATAAGTTTTATATATACCTCTCTGGTAAAGAATATTTCAAAGATAATGGTCAAGGGATAATAGAAGATGTTAAACTTGAAAAGTCTCTTTTGGAAGAAATCTGTGGTGAGAACTTCGCAATCACCGAAGATGAATGTCAGATATTATTATTTGATAAATTGATGACGTTTGTCGATCCGATTCATCTTTGGGCTTGTGCTGATAGAGAAAACTTCTCGGAGGCGGTCGTTGAACATTTATTTTCAATGTCTCTTGGAAAAAATATTTCCAGGATTAATGCTCAGATAGCAGCAGCTAAGTCTGTGGCGCAAAAGGATTCGAGAATACTCCTTAAAGCTGCAAAGGAACTTAAGGATAAGACAGAGCAAGATATAGCTTCTGTGTATGAATATCTGCCGCCATCCGATGCTCGTTTCATATCAGTTCATGATGCACTTGCAAATCAGATCCTGCAGTCTGCAATAGACGGTTATAATATTGCTGGAGACTATTCTGCTGTGGCAAGGGAAGTATATGATTTGATGCTATATGCAGGTAAACTAGCCAAAGGAGACGTTATAAAAAAGCGTTGCGAAGAAAATGCTGAAACAGTTAAGGAGGTGGTGGACGAGTTGCCACCGGCAGACTTAGAGGCTGTAGATAAGAAAATCTTTGCTGCTGTTACTCATGCACGTAATTCTGCTGATACAATTAATCAGACAATAGATTTGCTTAAAGAATTGGAGCCGCATTTATATGAAATCAATCTTAAACTGCTGTCTGAAAAAAATGCAGAAGTAGCAAAAAACATACAAGCATATTTTACAAAAGTATGCACCATCATTGCAAATGTCTGTCTTAACAAGATAATCGAAGACGTGAATAATTCTAGCATTCATAAGAATTATGAAGCATGGCCGGTAATAACAGCATTAAATCAATTACCGTTAGATGAAGAATTTAAAAATAATCGCTATGATAAGAATGTTGAGATTCTTATTAAAAATATTGCGAATGGATTCTTCGGAATTACGCGTCACAAAAATGAGATTTCATATGATATTCTTGATATAAGACCTGAGCAGGCGGTGTGGCAACAATCTCGCAAAGACAATAACTATCAGCTTTATATCAAGCGTTTTCCAAAAGGCCGCCATATTGAAGAAGCCAAGCGGCTGCAAGCCGAAATAGACCGAAAGGCCGAGGAACAGCGCCAACGACAAGAGGAGCGGCGTCGGCAACAAGACGAGCAGCGTAAAAAAGAACAAAAGGTTAAGCGTGAAGGAGTATTACTTAATTGGTTAATAGGTGCACTGGTGGTGTTGATTGCCTTTGAACTTGTTTATTTATTCTGGGGGTGGGATGGTGTAGCTTCTGTACTTATTGTGATTTGTATAATTGTAGCATTGATTGCGCTTAGCTCTGTACCACGAGCATAAAAATAACAACCATGACGAATAAAAAAAGGAAAATAGTAGCCATAATATTGTTCTTGATTTTTTCGGGCTTGTTAATATACAATTTATTAAACCCCTATCAAAAACAATCCGGCCATAAAGATGATTCCAAGATTTCGACATCTTATGATAGTGGAAATTCTTATTCTCAAACATCTACATTATCAGAGGATGTGATGGCTGAAGAGCAGCCATCACAAGAAGATTTGTGGAGAGAAAAATATAGAGGGAACAGTTTGCAAAACGGAGCCCAACCATACCGAGCACTTTATGGGAAGAATAAGCAATCGGGTGCGTCCGAGATAATTGTAACAGCACCTAAAGACCAGGATGTGTTGGTGATGGTAAAAAACAATAAGGGGAAGGTGATGCGTCATGCATATATAAAGAGCCGAAAAACTTATACCTTTCATATTTCTGCTGGTTATTATCAAGTATTCTTTATTTGTGGAAGTGATTGGTGCCCAGAGAAAGAAGCACCAAACGGGCAAATGGGGTTTTTCCTAAGTTCTTCGACGTCAAAGGATGAGGTTTTGTATATCGATAATTATCAGACATTAACTTACACCTTGCAATCTATGACTAACGGTAATTTTATGCCAACTTATGCCAGTTCCGATGATGCTTTTTAGTAAATAATCTTGAGTTAAACCGTTAATAATACACCTAATGGAAATCAAGCCTAAATGACAAAAATGAAACAAAACGTACGAAAATTGCTTCCTTCTTACTCTATGCTATTTTAGGAGTGTCATTATTTGTCGGAGTAGTTGGCATACTAACTCCGATTTTCTAGAGTTTCAATCAATATAGTAAAAAACAAAGTTCATAGTTCGGTTCTTCCATAATATTTACATTTATTCAATATGACCAACCCCTTCAAAAACAATTCTTTGGCGAGCGGACTGCTGGGGTTTATTTTCGGCATGGGAACGCTGGCGGGCGGACAGGCTATTTTCGGCGGTGCTGGAAACAACGCCGTGGCTTCCGGATTCGCAACTATTCCTAGCGGGGATGGGACTAAGACGGAGACGCCATTCGAGAAACTGGTGAGTCATGACGACGGCGATGTGTTCGTCTCAAAGTCTGGCAAATGCTATCATCCTAATGTGCGCTGTCCCAGTCTGCGAAGGGCAAAGGAGGTGAAACAGGTGTATCGGAGCGATGCAGAGAGCGTGGGGCTGACACACTGCTCGAAATGCTATTGACAAAAAGGGGGGGGAGCAACCTCTAACTTAGAGGGGGAATAAGATTAGCTCAGAACTTGGAATCCGTTGTCGTTTGCTGTCTATATACAGCATTTTTGGGCAAAAAATGCTGTTTGTAAACAGCAAATGCTTACTTTTGCACCATCATTTCATAACGGCATCGTAACGATTACGATGGATACATGAAGGTAAATGTATAACTATTTGCTTATGAAACATTTCGATTACTTGTTGCTTCTGTCCTTCTGTGTCGTGTGCCTGTCGTGCCGGAACGCTTCGACGGCCAACGGTGGCGGACCAATGCTGACTGAGAGCAATGCCGTCGGGGGCGAGCAGAAGACGGTGAGACACGATGACGACCGTAAACGCGAACCTGCCGCTGACGTGGCGCCTGCACCTGATGTCGCTCAGGTGGAGTCTGACCCTCTGCTGCTCTGCACGACACCACCGTCGATGCCGAGTCAGATTCTGCGGCGTATCGCTTACGTCACCTCATATAACCGTGACACGAAATGTCCCAACTGGGTGGCCTGGCATTTGAAAAAAGAAAACCTGAACGGTCCCTACAAACGAAACGGGGTGCCCTACTACGATGATGAGGGACGGGCGCTCGGCATAGGACAGGTGACGGACGAAACTTATCGCAGCGGCTACTTCCTCGACATGGCTGCGGAGGAACCGCGACAGCAACTCACCGACTGGCCCAACAACGAATACAAGATGTCGCACGGACACCTCTGTCCGGCGGCTGACAACAAATGGAGCAAGGAGGCGATGAACCAGACGTTTCTGCTGACGAATATTTGTCCGCAGACGCGTAAACTCAATTCCGGCGGGTGGAACAGTCTGGAGAACAAATGCCGTACTTGGGCCGGCAGGTATGGCGATATCTATATCGTGGCAGGACCCATATATGAGGGTGGTAAGGTGCACCGTACTATTGGCAAGAGCCGTGTGGCGGTGCCCGATGCTTTCTACAAGGTGGTGCTCTGCATGAACGGCCGACCCAAAGCCATCGGTTTCATCTATCCCAACGACGATGAGAGTCACAGCATGGCCGACATGGTCTGCAGTGTTGACCACGTAGAGAAAGTCACCGGCATCGATTTCTTCCCCTCTCTCCCTAATAAGGTGGAAAAGGAAATCGAGTCAAAAGACGAGTGGAAGAACTGGCAGTAAGAACAATACCCTTGCCCCCTCCGGAGGGGGCTAAAACCCCGGGCTTACTTTACACATCAAACAAAAACCCAGGGCGGTGCCCTGGGCTATGTGCTTGCCGGCCCTTCAGGCCTTTTATTTCCCGACCTTCATTCTCTTGACAGTCACCTTATTGCCATGGTGGATATAGATGCCCTGCTGGGTGGGGCGGTGGTCCAACTTGACACCCTGCAAGGTGTACCAGTCGTTGTCGTCGTCATCCCCGTCGGTGGTGACCGTGCGGATGGCGGTCACATCCACGTCGAGCACATAAGGCTCGTCCAACGAACCATGGAAGGCATCACTGAAGAACAGCAGACTGTCGTCAACCGGGTACTCCTCGCCGTCAATGAAGACGCGCAGTTCGAGGTGCGCATCCGCGTCATCCTCCGATGAACCCATGACAGTCAGGAAGTAGTAACCGCTGTTGCAGCAGACGGCGCCGCGGCATTCGCCGTTGATGAACGCGCCGATTTCAGCGTCCTCCCTGTCGAGCCCGTCTTTCTTCACGACAGCGATGATGCTCATGTTGTCGGGATAGAGATAG
>CAMJFC010000027.1 GCA_946404865.1 uncultured Prevotellaceae bacterium | reverse complement strand
GTGTGTCGATATTCACCTGGGGATAGTCGGTCACCATGCTCTGGTCCATGCGGTAAAAAGCCAGCCGCTGACCGTCGGGACTCCAGAACGTGCCTTTCTCGATGCCGAACTCGTCGCGGTGTACGGACTGTCCATAGACCAGTTCGCGACTGCCGTCGGTGCTCAACGTATGCAGACGGCCATCTCCGTCGGTCACATAGAGGTTGTGGTCCGACACAAAGGCCACGGCACGCGAGGCGGCACACCAGTCTTCGGCACTCTCCTCATGTCCCTCGTTGCGGCGGTTCTGCCGCCACACAACGGCCTTCTGCTCCCAGTTGACCAATATCCGTTCTTTCAGACTGCTCAGCATCACCAGCGGTTCACCGGGGTAGGGGAACTGTGCGTAGTAGAAATGGCGGATGCGGGTGCTGTCGTCGGTCGAGGCCCAGCGGTTCAGCTCTTCAATGCCGAAGAGGGTCTTCTCCTCGCCGGTCTTCTTGTCTATGACGGTGCAGTAGGACAATTCAGTGCGTACCAACTCATCGCCCCACCATGTGGTGTAGCGATTCTCGGGAATCATGTTGTAGTAGTTGTTCCCGCCGTAGTTCAGGTCTTCAAGTGTAAACTGCTGTTTCTGTGCCATGCTGCAAAGGGGCAGGGTCAGGAGCAACCAACCTGCCAGAAATAATCGCCAATTAGTCTTCATCGTTCGGTCTCCTGTCATTCCTTTTGTCGCGTGGCTTTTTCCATTTGTTCTCGCGCTCCTCTTTGCGGCGGCGTTTCATGTCGCGTCTGGCAAAACCGAGTATGGCGTTGTCACGGTCGCGCTGATTGCGGGGACCGCGTTTGGGGCGTTCGTCGCGCTCGTCTCGTTCTCGTGACTTGCGTTCGTCGCGCTCACGACGGTCGCCTGTCTTGCGTTCACTGCTGAACCTGAACTGGTCGTCGTTTCCATCATGGAACGAGTGGAACTGGAAGGTGCGGATGTCGCCCGTCTCCTGTTCGGCCTGTTCATCCAACCGCCGTTTGAACTCGCGGTTTTTCTTGAAACGGTGCTTTTCGGCCATGGCACGGCGCTCTTCATCGGTCTTCACGATACCGCCTTCTTCGCGGAATTCGCGCAATCTGCCGCTGAAGATGGCATATTTGCGGAACTCACATTCCAGTGAGCCGTTGAAGACGGGGATTTTTATCGACGGTTTCAGTCCTATTTGTTCGAAGCACTCTTCGCGATAGCTGAGTATCCACGCTTCATTGTCGGTGAAGGCATGCTTCAAGCGTTCGCCAATCATCTTGTATGTGCCCAGCAGGTCGGGTGTTGAGATGCGCTCCCCATAAGGCGGATTGGTCACGATGATGCTCTTGTTGGCGGGTTGCGTGAAGTCTTTGAAGTCGGCTTGTTCGATGGTGATGTCCTTGGTCAGACCGGCGGCCTTGACATTCAAACGGGCGGTATTCACGGCCTTCATATCAATGTCGTAGCCATAGATATGATGCTCAAACTCACGCTCTTGCGAGTCGTCGTTGAAGATTTCCTCAAAGAGGTCTTTGTCGAAGTCATTCCACTTCTCAAAAGCGAATTGTTTGCGGAACACTCCGGGCGAGATGTTGCGTGCGATCAGGGCGGCTTCGATGAGCAGCGTGCCCGAGCCGCACATCGGGTCGATGAAGTCGGTGTCGCCTTTCCATCCCGTCATCAGAATCATGCCGGCGGCCAGCACCTCATTCAGCGGTGCCTCTACCGATTCCTGACGGTAACCGCGACGGTGGAGTGAATCGCCCGACGAGTCGAGACTCAACGTACAATCGTCCTCGGCGATGTGGATGTGCAACCGCAGGTCGGGATTGCTCACCGAGATGTTGGGCCGTGAGCCGGTCTTATCCCGGAACTGGTCCACGATGGCGTCTTTCACCTTGTACGACACGAACTTAGAGTGGCGGAACTCATCCGAGAAGACGACGGAGTCAACGGCGAATGTCTTCCCGTTGTCGATATATTTGCTCCAGTCCACTGTCTTGACAGCCTCGTACACATCATCGGCGCTCTTCGCTTTGAAGTGCAAAATAGGTTTCAGCACACGGATGGCCGTATGCAGTTGGAAGTTAGCCCGATACATGAGTGCCTTGTCGCCTGAAAACGACACCATGCGGCGGCCTATTTGTACATTGTTTGCACCCAGTTGGGTCAGTTCTTTTGCCAAAACGGGTTCCAATCCCATGAACGTTTTGGCTATCATATCAAATTCCATATCTTGAGTGTTGAATTTTGTATGTTGAATGTTGACGAGTTGTTGAGGTCTTTGACCGAAAAAATGTCGCCTCGGCGATGGAGAATTGTGAATGAAGAATTGTGATGTGAATGCACAACCTTATGACTTCTTATACTTCTTTGTCTTGGGCTCCATATCCTCTGTCACCCAGATGTTGGCACCCACCACGCAACCCTCGCCGATGGTGATGCGGCCCAGGATGGTGGCGTTGGAATAGACGATGACATGGTCCTGCAGGATGGGGTGGCGAGGGATTCCCTTGATGGGGTTGCCGTTCTCGTCCACCGGGAAACTCTTCGCACCGAGTGTCACACCCTGATACAACTTCACGTGGTTGCCGATGATACAGGTAGCGCCGATGACCACACCCGTGCCGTGGTCGATGGTGAAATGCGACCCGATCTGCGCCGCAGGGTGGATGTCGATGCCCGTCTCGGAGTGGGCCATCTCGGTGAGCATACGGGGAATCAGCGGCACGCCCAACAGATACAGTTCGTGGGCCAGACGGTAATTGCTCAATGCCTTGATGACGGGGTAGCACGAGATAATCTCGCCAAAACTCTCCGCAGCAGGGTCGCCGTTGTAGGCGGCCACCACGTCCGTGGCCAACAACTGACGTATCTCTGGCAACCGCGCGATCAGACGCATGGCGGTCGCCTCGGCCTCCTCGCGCAGATTGCGGTCGGGCGACACGTTCTCTGGCTCGGCTTCTTTCTCGCCTTTATCCTCTTTCACCGCCTTGTCTGTCGCACAGCCTGATGCGAAACACAGACCGGCGTGTATCTGCTCGGTGAGCAGACGGCGCAGGCGTTCTGCATAAACGCCGATTTGATATTGAATGGTATGGATGTTAACCGAAGGAACCCCGTAATAACCGGGAAATAAAATAGCACGGGAAATCTCCATGATTTCCTCAAGGGTCTTGCCCGAAGGCAGGGGGTTGCCTTCTTGGTGCTGGTGGAACAGACCACGCAGCGATTCCGGATCCGACAGTGCCTCCACTGTGCGGGTCAGCGTATGAGTAGGGTCTTGCAGACTCATCACGTTGGTTGTATCAATAATATGCCTTCAGCGGCGATGTTTAATTTCGGATGCAAAGTTACACAAAAAATATGAATGCGGTGATATAAAAGACAAAGTTTTTTTGTTTTTCGTTCGGCTGTCTTGTATTTCGCAACGGGCGTAAACGGTCAAACCCAGCATATCCCGGCTCTAAAAACGCTGTCAGGACATTCGTTGTGGCATTCCATGGCACGATTAAATGAAAAAAGATGTGAAATGTTTTTCCATGTCGGTAAGAATGATTACTTTTGCACACAAATTCAGAAATGAAATACGCAATCATCGCAGCAGGGGAAGGCTCGCGCCTCGCAAATGAGGGGGTCAGTGTGCCGAAACCGCTCGTCAGCGTGCAGGGAGAACCGCTTGTTGACCGACTCATACGAATCTTCTCAGACCATCAGGCCTCTGAGATTGCTGTCATTTGTAATGAGTTGATGCCCGATGTGGTCTGCCACCTGAAACGCCGGAGGGATGAGGGCAAAATTGTTGTGCCGTTGAGGGTGGTGGTCAAAAGCACGCCCAGTTCCATGCACAGCCTCTACGAATTAAGCCCCTTTCTCGACGACGAGGTCTTCTGCGCCGCCACCGTTGACACTGTCTTCCGTGAAGAAGATTTCGCGGGATATGTCAAGGCGTTGCAGCGGATGTGCATCGATAGTGATGCGGATGGATTGATGGCGGTCACGGCACATATCGACGACGAGAAACCGTTGTATGTGTCGGTCGGCGCCGATGAATGGATTGACGGCTTCCATGATGCTCACGTGCAAGGCGCAGACCTGGTCTCGGCGGGCATCTACGGACTCACCCGGCGTTCGCTCCCCGTCTTGCGCCAATGCGTGCAGAGAGGGGAGAGCCGGATGCGCAATTTCCAGAGGGCTTTGCTCGATGAAGGCTTGAGGCTGAGGGCTTATCCTTTTGGGAAGGTGTTGGACATTGACCATGCCGACGACATCACAAAGGCGGAGGCTTTCTTACAGGAGGGGGTATGAGACAGGTGACGATGGTCATGCGCGACACGTGTTTCTCGCCCAATTCGGAGGAAAACGACAAGGCGGTCTTGATGGCCGTCAAGCAGAAGATAGAACAAAGAGGGTTCTGGGTGAAGGTGGTGATGGAGGATGAACAAGGTGCCGCACTGGCCCTGGCGCACGACGCGCAGACCGGCCTGTTCCTCTCGATGGGCAGACACCGGGCTACGTTGGCGTACCTCAAGGAGCAGGAACGGAAAGGCCGGCGGGTGGTCAATAGCCCTTACGGCGTGGAACTGTGCCTGCAACGGCGGCGCATCGATGCGTTGATGAGGGAACATGCCATTCCCGCGGCGCCCGTGCAGGGCAGCGACGGGTTCTGGCTGAAAAGGGGGGATGCCCACTCGATGACGCCCGATGATGTGGTGTTCGCGGCCGATGCTGTGGAATGCGACGAGGCTCGTAAGCGGTTTCAGCGGCGTGGCGTTGACGATGTGTTCGTCACCGCCCATGTCTGTGGCGACGAGGTGAAGTTCTATGGTGTGCAAGGCACTGGTTTCTTCCGGTGTTATTATCCCGCCGACGACGGTGTGACGAAATTTGGCGGAGAGCGGCGAAATGCTGTCGCGCACCATTATCCCTTTAACCACGACCGGATGGCTGCCGAGGCGGAGCGGTTGTCGCGACTGTCACACACGCAAGTCTATGGCGGTGATGCCGTGGTGAGGGCCGACGGCTCTTTCTGCATCATCGATTTCAACGACTGGCCGTCGTTCTCCCGCTGTCGCGACGAGGCGGCTGATGCCATCGTAGAATCCGTGCTCCTGCCCGCCGCAACCTAACGAATGTCATCATTTCCAAAGAATCACATGCAGGAAGAAAAGACATTTAAGCAGATGCTCAACGACTCGTTCAAGTCGGCCGATACCGAGGAGTGGCTCGATGTCCACTTCACCCGGCCCATTGGCTTGATGTTCGCCTTGATGTGGAGGCGGTTGGGGGTTCACCCCAATGCGGTTACCATCCTCTCCATCTTCCTGGGCCTCGGCGCTGCCATCATGTTCTACCATACGGATGTATGGCTCAACCTGTTGGGCGTGTTGCTGCTGATGCTGGCCAATTTCTGCGACTCCACCGACGGACAACTGGCGCGGCTCACCGGACAGAAGACGCTCATCGGGCGTATGCTCGACGGGTTTGCCAGCAATATGTGGTTCTTCTGCATCTATGTGGCCATCTGCCTGCGACTCATGCCGCAACCGCTGCCCGGCGCTCATGCCTTGGGTCCCGTCTGGGGAGCGTGGATATGGGTGCTCGCCTTCATCGCTGGGGTGCTCAGTCACTCACCGCAGGGGGCGTTGGCCGACTATTACAGACAGATACATCTCTTCTTCCTCCTTGGCGACAAGGGGAGTGAGTTCAATACGAGCGACGAGCAACAAGCCATCTACGACAACCTGCCCAAACACGGGGCTTTCTGGCCGCGCGCCTTCTACTACAATTACACCAATTATTGCAGAGGACAGGAGATGCGCACCCCCAACTTCCAGAAGTTGTATGAGGCACTGCTCGAACGCTATCACAACAAAGAGAGCATACCCGAACAGGTACCCGAAGAGTGGAGACGGCGCTTCCTCGAACGCAGCCGCACACTCATGCCGTTCACTAACCTGCTCACCTTCAATGCAAGGGCCATCACCATCTACATCACCTGCCTGCTCAACTGCCCCTGGGTCTATCTGCTGGTCGAAATCGTGGTGTTCAATATGATGGCGGTCTATATGCACAATGCACACGAGCGGTTGTGCCGCGAGATGTTGGAGGCATTGCCTGAAGGGCAACAGCAGCCCCCGAGCACGGTGGAACAGACTGACGACAGTCAGGATGTGGCGGGCCAACCCGTCGGTGTCAACGCAATGTAGGATATGGCGGTCAGAGGGTATATCTTCGACTACGGCGGCACGCTCGACACGGGCGGATGCCATTGGGGCAAAACCTTCTGGCATGCCTACGAGCGTACGGGGGCGCCGGTCGGGTGGATGCAGTTCCGCGAGGCATACATCCACACTGAGCGTTACCTCGGTTCGCACGAGGTCATCACCCCGCTGCACACCTTCCGTCAGACACTTCAAACCAAACTCGAAGTGCAGACGGACTACTTGTGCAATAACGGCGACTGGCATCTGGACGAAAGACAAAGGGGTGACATCTGCCGTCGGTTATGCGACGACCTCTACAACGAGGTGATACGACAGACGGTATTCAGCCGGCAGGTGCTCAACCGCCTGAGCGAGTCCTACCCGTTGGCCCTGGTGAGTAATTTCTATGGGAACATGCCGACGGTGCTGCGCGAATTCGGACTTGACACGCTCTTCCGGACGGTGGTGGAATCGGCCGAGGTGGGCATCAGAAAACCCGACCCGCAAATCTTCCGACTGGGCGTAGAGGCATTGGGATTGCCGCCCGGCGAAGTGACAGTGGTGGGCGACAGCATCAAGAAGGACATCCTCCCGGCCAAAGCCATCGGTTGCCGCACCGTCTGGCTTCAAGGCGAAGGATGGGACGACCATCCGGGCGACACAACAGCACCCGACCGCATCATCACTCGATTGGACCAACTGTTAGAATCCCCCGATGAATCCCGATGAATCGTCCTCCCGATGAAAACCGTTATCCCGGAATGCTGTTATCCCGAAATCCCGTTATCCCGAAAAAAACCTATAACACATAAACTCAAATAATGGAAAAGAAACCAACAAACGTGCAACCGGCCGAAGGTAAACTTGGCATCATGGTAGTGGGCTGCGGAGCAGTGGCTACCACTTTCATGACCGGCGTGCTCATGGCACGTAAGGGATTGGCCAAACCGATTGGCTCAATGACACAATATGACAAAATTCGCGTGGGAAAAGGCTATGACAAGAAATACCTCTCCTATGGCGAGATTGTGCCTCTTGCACGTTTAGAAGATATCGTGTTCGCCACATGGGATGTCTATCCCCAAAACGCCTATCAGGCTGCGATGTATGCACAGGTGCTGCAGCAAAAAGACATTGAACCCGTGCGCGACGAATTGGAACAAATCGTTCCGATGAAGGCGGCCTTCGACAAGAACTACGTGAAGCGTATCGATGGTGATAACACGATGCAGGCCGACTCTCGTTGGCAGATGGTGGAGAACTTAAGGGCTGACATCCGGCGGTTCAAAGAAGAACGGCAACTCGCCCGCCTCATCGTCATCTGGGCGGCATCCACCGAAATCTATGTGCCCTACAATGAAGAGGCTCACGGTTCGCTCGACGGCCTCGAAAAGGCGATGAAAGAGAATGACGTGCAGCACATCGCACCCTCAATGTGCTATGCTTACGCGGCTCTGAGCGAGGGGGCTCCCTTCATCATGGGTGCGCCCAACACCACGGTGGATATTCCCGCGATGTGGCAACTGGCTGAGAAAAACCGACTACCCATCGCCGGCAAGGACTTCAAAACCGGACAGACACTCGTGAAGAGCGGATTCGCTCCCATCATCGGCACACGCTGCCTCGGCCTCAACGGGTGGTTCTCGACCAATATCCTCGGCAACCGCGACGGACTGGTGCTCGACGAACCGGCCAACTTCCGCACGAAGGAGGTGAGCAAACTATCAACGCTCGAGACCATCCTCGACGCGCAGCAACAGCCCGACCTATATACCGACTATTACCACAAAGTGCGGATTAACTATTATCCCCCGCGCAACGACAATAAAGAGAGTTGGGACAACATCGACATCTTCGGATGGATGGGCTATCCCATGCAGATCAAAATCAATTTCCTCTGCCGCGACTCCATCTTGGCAGCACCTCTGCTGCTTGACCTTTCGCTGCTTTCCGACTTGGCGGCCAGAGCCGGGCGGTATGGCATACAGCGCTTCCTCAGTTTTTTCCTCAAGAGTCCGATGCACGACTATACGAGGGGAGAACAGCCTGTCAATCACCTCTATCAGCAATACACGATGTTGAAAAATGCCATCCGTGAGATGGGTGGCTATGAACCAGATGAAGAAATCGATTAGATATTTTTTACTGCCACTCCTGATGATGCTCGCCAGCCATGCGGCGGCGCAAATCACAGGAGTAGTGCTCGACGATGAGAACGGCGACACCATCGCCTTCGCATCGGCCTTTTACAAGGGCAACCACATCGGTGTGGCCAGTGATGCCAGCGGACGCTTCTCTATCGAGAGGCACGACGGATGGCACCTCACGGTTAGCGCCGTGGGCTATACACCGCAGCAGATTCCCATCAAGAAGGGCATGAAACTGCCCCTTGTGGTCAAACTGAAACCTGAGGCACAAGCGCTGGCCGAGGTGGTGGTCAAGTCGAAACGGTCGAAATACAGTCGCAAGGACAACCCTGCCGTTGAACTGATGAAGCGTGTAGTGGCGGCCAAGAAAAAGAGCGACCTGGCCAACCATGATTTCTACCAATACAATAAGTATCAGAAAATCACACTCGGTGTCAACGACATCTCGCCAACGGATCTCGAGGATGCGCAAAACAAGAAGCAACAGTGGTATATCAACCAAGTGGAGATGTGCCCGCAGAACGGCAAACTCATCCTCCCCATCTCGGTCGATGAGACGGTCACCAGACACATCTACCGCAAGAGTCCCAAGTCGGAGAAGGACATCGTCATGGGTCAGGCTTCGAACGGTATCAACCAACTCATCGAGACGGGTAATATCCTCAACAGCGTGCTCAAGGATGTCTTCACCGATGTCGATCTCTACGACGACCAGGTGCGGCTCCTCCAGCATCCTTTCACCAGCCCCATCGGCAAGGATGCCGTGGCGTTCTACCGCTTTTACATTGTCGATACGGTCTATGTGGGTCCCGACAGGTGTATCCACCTCCAGTTCTATCCCAACAACCAACAGGACTTCGGTTTCACGGGCGAAATCTGGGTGCTCAATGACAGCACATTGCACCTGAAGAAGGCGTCGCTCAATCTTCCCAAGAAGAGTGATGTCAACTTCGTCGATAACATGAAAGTGGAGCAGGAGTACAAACAACTCTCCAACGGTGAATGGGTGCTGACGGTCGATGACATGCTCGTGGAGATGTCGCTCGTCAACTTCCTCAGCAAGGCCATCGTCATCCGTTCCACACGTCTGAGCGATTATGCCTTCGACGAACTGCCGAAAGGACTGTTCAAGGGTAAGGCCAAGGTGAGGTATGAGACGGAGGCCAAGATGCGCGATGATAAGTTCTGGACGCAGTACCGTTCAGTGGAACTGACCAAGGGCGAGTCATCGATGTCTGCCTTCATCCACCGTATCGAGCAGACCAAAGGATTCAAATACCTGCTCTTCGGATTCAAAGCATTGGTCGAGAACTTCGTCGAGACGGGTACGCAGAACTCCAAGAGTAAGTTCGATATCGGTCCCATCAACACCATCATCTCACGCAACTTCGTCGATGGTTTCCGATTCAGGGTGTCGGGACAGACCACAGCGGCGCTCAACCCGCATCTCTTCTGGAAGGGATTCTACGCCTATGGCACCAGGAGCCACGAGCATTATTACAGTTCGCTCGTCACCTACTCCTTTAATAAGAAGGAATACCAGCCTACGGAGTTCCCCATGCGCTCCATCTCGTTCGAAACGGCAAAGGACGTTATGTCGCCTTCCGACAAGTTCCTCTATACCGACAAGGATAATATGTTCTCGGCCTTCCGTTGGCAAAAGGTGGACCAGATGTATTTCTACAACCGTCAGCAACTGAAGTTCGACTGGGAATCGGAGTGGGGACTGCACACCATGTTTAATATCAAGACGGAGAGCAACGAACCCACCGGAGAACTGCATTTCAACCATATCTCCGACGGGTCGCCCGTCGATAAGATTCGCACCACGGAGATGACGCTGGCCTTCCGGCTCTGTCCCGGTCGTACCTACATCAACACCAAGCAGCACCGCTTTGCCATCAATTTCGATGCACCGGAGTTCTTCGCCAGCCATACCATGGGTTTCAAAGGGTTCCTCGGCGGTCAGTACAAGTACAACTTCACCGAACTGGGTCTCTTCAAACGCACATGGATGAAGAGCTGGGGTAAGATTGACTTCCGCTTCAAGATGGGCGCACAGTGGAACAAAGTGCCGTTCCCGCTGCTCATCATGCCTGCTGCCAGCCTCTCTTACGTCATGCAGGAGGGTACCTTCGCCTTGATGAACAACATGGAGTTCCTCACCGACCGCTATCTCTCCACCGAGATTATCTGGGACCTGAACGGAAAGATTCTCAACCGCATACCTTTCCTGAAGAAACTGAAGTGTCGCGAACTCATCGGTATCCGTGGCATGCTCGGAAAACTGACCGACAAGAACAATCCCACGCTCGCGATAAATGCCAACGATGACATGCTCTTCGCCTTCCCCGACAACATCCATTTCTTCAATAAGAACGAACCCTACTGGGAGTTTGTCATAGGATTGCACAATATCCTCAAGTTCTTCCAGATCACTTATGTGCGGCGTCTCAGTTACACCGGACTGCCCGGCGTGAAGCGCAATGGCGTCCGCTTCGGCTTCGAACTCTCATTCTGATGTTTGGTCGTTTAGCCGAGTGGGAGTTTGGGAGTGTAGGAGTTTGGGAGTTTAGACAATAGCTCTTGAATTGAATATCCCAAGTCCATCACAAACATCCCATTAACTCCTCCCATTAACTCCCCCATTAACTCCTCCCATTAACTCCTCCCATTAACTCCCCCTTTTAACTCCCCTTTTTTAACTCCCCTTTTTAACTCCCCTTTTTAAAAAAAGATGCGTAAAATCAAAAATCCCTGGCTACTCAAAGAGGGCTATAATTGTTTCGGGTGTGCACCGGGCAACCCCATCGGCTTGCACATGGAATTTTTCGAGGAGGGCGATGTCATCCTCAGTTATTGGCGCCCAGGCGACTACTACCAGGGGTGGGTAGGTACCTTGCATGGTGGCATCATCAGCACGCTCATCGACGAGACGGCAGGGTGGGTGGTCACACGCAAACTGCAGACGGCGGGCATGACGGCCAAGTTGAACATCAATTTCAAACTGCCCGTCTCTTCCTCCGACCCCCAGTTGTCGCTCCGCGCATGGATAGCCGACCGTAAACGCAATTTCGTCACCATCCGTGTTGAACTGCGTAATGCCAAAGATGAACTCTGTGCCGAGGGCGATGCCTTGTACTACGCAATGGGGCAGGAGAAAGCCCGCGAGATGGGCTTCACCGAGTGCGAACTTGAAAACGAAGAACTCTTTGCATTCTAATATGATTTTTTTCTTAGCAGATAACCAAGATATTACACGCATCGGACTGACACATCTCCTGATGAGTATGTTCCTCGACAACAAGGAGGTCTCTGATAAAGCCGGACTGATAGAACAACTCAAGAATGCCACACAGTCCGACGAGGCGGCGGTCATCCTCGATTACACCTTATTTGATATTAACGATGCAGACGAACTGCTCATCCTCTGTCTGCGTTTTCCCTCTGTCAGATGGATCCTGTTCTGCGATGACCTGAGCGTGGACTTCATCCGGCGCGTGGTCGCCTCCACCAGCATGGTGAGCGTAGTGATGAAAGGGTCGCCCCTCAACGAAATCCGCGACAGCATCAAGGCGGCTGTCGCTCACCAACGATATATCTGTCAGCAGACGGCAGAACTGCTCATCGCTCCTGCGGCGGTGCCCGAGGAACGTGTCAATCTGACCAAGACCGAAACGGAAATCTTAAAAGATATTGCGTTAGGGTTGACAACGAAAGAAATCGCCGAACGACGTTTCTCCAGCTTCCACACCGTCAACACCCATCGCAAGAACATCTTCCGCAAACTCAACGTCAACAATGCCCACGAGGCCACCAAGTACGCCCTCCGCGCCGGCCTCGTCGATGCTGCTGAGTATTATATATAATTCAACACTCTACCATCCTCCCCCTGAACCGCCGCCGTCGTAGCTGCCGCCGCCACCATACGACCCGCCGCTGCTACTACTGCTACTGTAACTGCTGCTACTGCTGCTATAGTCATCATCGTCATCATCATCGTGGCTGCTTGATCCGCTATAATTGCCGCTATAACTGCTGCTGCCAACATGGCGCCAACCACTGATATATGACCTGTAGAACACCCAGAAGAGAAAGCCGAGGAGCAGAACACCTAAAATCATGTAAAACACGTTGTATTCCTCCTTTCCGCTGTCCTTTTTCTTGACCGGGCTCATCATCTGACTGATTTGCGCATCTACACGTGCGTCTTCCAGATGCGGCTTGCCTTCGGCCAGCGCATAATAGAGAGCCTCGCACGTCTGCATCACCGCAGCACCGGTGTTGCCGCTCTTCATGTTAGGTATGATATAGCGGTCGCCGATACGTCCGCATATCAGGTCGGTCAAATCCGCCTGCACCCCTTGTGTCGTGGCGATGAAGAATTTCCTGTCGCCCACGGCGATGCAGATGGTCACACCCCGCTGTGTGTCGGCCGTGCCAATACCGTATTTCTTACCTAAGTCGATGGCGAACTGTTGCGCGTTTTTCTCCGGCACATGACCCACCACGATGAATGCCGACTCCACGTCCAGTGTCTGTTCCATGATACAGAGGAAACTGTCGGCACGTGCCTTTTGCCAATCCGTCAGATACCCGTCGGGGTCGCTCACGTATTGCCGACGGTCTTGTAGATGCACCATCGGCACATCCTCTGTCGTCCATGTCCGCGGCCTGGGCGTCACCTCTTGTTTCGCATAGATATCCTGCCAAGCCATCATGGCACCGCCCACAGCGATGCTATCCGCCGCCGTGCTGTCAGTTCTCAAACTATCAGTATCAAACTGTCCCAACGCTTGCCGCCCTCCTTCGGAGGGTTGACTTGAGAGGTTTTGTGCACTCTGAGTGTCTTTCGGTTCTTCATCATCCAACAGCAGTCCGATGATGCCTAACAGCATAAAGACGGCGAACGAGATAAGGCATCCCATTCCGCATCCTTTCCAGAATGTCTTTTTCTTTGGTGGTTCGAAATAGGGCTGCCTCGGCTTCTGCTGTGGTTGGTAGGGTGGGGGCTGTTGCCTGTATCCCCCCTGTTGTCCATATACTGCCCGCTGTTGCCCATATCCCCCTTGTTGTTGCCCGTATCCCCCTTGCTGTTGCCCGTAAGCAGGCTGTTGCTGTCCCGTTTGTCGTGGAGGATAGCCGTTCTGTGGATGATAGGGTGGAGGTGTGGATTGCTTTTTCATTAGTTTGTGAATGACGTTGCAAATTTAGAGAGATTTTAATAATCCTACAACTTTTTTGTCGTGTTTTTCAAAGATGATGCCTTTCGGCCAATTCGCAGACATATTTTTTTTTGGTGTACGATGATTCCGTTTTTTTGTGTACGATGATTCCGTAGGGGCAGGTCTTTGTGCCCGCCCGCCAGCAAGTTCCAATTTTTTTTTTGGACTTTTATTCGTTTTTGCGTATTTTTGCAAACCAATACCGATGAGCACGACAAAGATGGGATGTACGACGATGAATTACTCGGCGGCGAAGAAGATTTTCTCGACGATGACGAAGATTTACTCGATGATGACGAAAAAGAAGATGATGATTTATACGACGATGACGTTGATTTGCTCAACGATGATGGCGACATTTACAATCAGGGCCTGTCCGAAAGCGAGACCAATGCCTTCGACGTCCTCGATGAAGACGATTGGAAGTGAAAGAAATCACTTTTTCCCTCTTTTTCTTGCATGATGTTGTTTTTTTCTTTAAATTTGCAATTTGTAATCTATTATCAACAATTATCATATAGCAAAGCGCCTTAAACGAAAAGCTATCTAAAACTAAACAATATGAAAAAACAGCTATTATTATGGGTCCTTTTACTCTGCGCGGTAATGCAGGCAAGGGCAGACGAAGGGAGTAGCGTCATCGACGGCATGCTGTGGAGATGTACTTTTAACGGCTCTGCTGCAGAGAATGTGCAGCCAGGATGGGGAAACCCTTCTGGCCTGGTCGAGATTCCTGACCGACTCTACACTTCTGATGCAAGCGGTTATGCGGAATATACCGTGACGAGTATATGCCAATTCGCGTTCTACTACGGCACCGCCATGACGGGTGTGATTATCCCCTCAACCGTGACGAGCATCGGCATGTATGCGTTTTCGACGTGTTCCAACTTGACGAGTGTGTATTGCTACGGGGAGACACCGCCGACGATTACTTCTGATGTCTTCTCTACTTATGACACCGCTACGCTCTACGTGCCCGAGGGCAGTCTGGAAGACTACCAAAACGCCGATGTGTGGAAAAATTTCTCTCATATCGAGCCTGTCACATTCGAAACCACCATCGACGGAATCGATTACAGTTTGAGCAATTTGACCGGTGAAGCCACAGTCGTGTGGAGCTCTTCCTATTCGGCACTGACCACCCTCAATATCCCCGGGACCGTTGAGCGTAATGGTAAGACATGGCCGGTGACCGCCATAGGCGAGAGTGTGTTCTATCGTCTCACCAACTTGGAGAGTGTGACCATTCCATCGAGCGTGACGACCATTGGTGCGTATGCGTTCTCGGGATGTTCTGGTATGACGAGCCTGACTCTATCCGAGGGCTTGAAGACCATCGGCGCTTATGCGTTCCAAGACTGCTCCGGCCTGACGAGTGTGACCATCCCATCGGGTGTGGAATACATGTACGAGGGCGTGTTTGAGAATTGCTCTGGTTTGACGAGTGTGTCCATCCCCGCAAGCGTGAGGGATATCTATTCTAATTCGTTCTCTCACTGCACCAACTTGGCAAGTGTGACCTTCTCCGAGGGTTTGGAGGGCATCGGTGGTTTTGCATTCTATGACTGCTCCAACTTGACGAGTGTGACTCTCCCCTCGAGTGTGATGGGCCTCGGCGATTATGCATTCGATGGCTGCTCCAGTCTCACAAGCGTGTATTGTGATGCAGTGACACCGCCGACAATCAGTTCTACGACCTTCTCCAACTATGATGTCACGCTCTACGTGTCCTCGGGCAGTCTGGAAGCCTACCAGAACGACGAAGTATGGCAAAATTTCACCCGTATCGAGCCCGTCTTCGATACCACTTGGACTGACAACAACGGCATGACATGGTCCTTTACAGTCAGAGGAACGGAGGCTACGGACATCAAACCTGCCATGTTTGAAAATTGCTATGTCTATGGCGGGCCTAATCATCCTGACCAACAGCCTGTTACCCTTGAGCCTTGGAACGCATTAACTGGTCGTTTCAGCGATCTTGAAGGTGATAACTTCCCCACTCTTTCTGATGGTGTTTACTTTGGTCACAAGACGCTTGTCTTTGATATTGTCGCAGCAGAAGGAAATCCTAAAATGCGCGTCATGAACGGTTGGTGGAGTGCCACGTACGCTTACGTGCCCATGTCTGTGGGCTTGTGGGAACTTCCTATTACCGAGGCTATCGCTAACGATTGCGCCCAGGGTGGTCTTGGCCGTGACCTGGACATCATGATGCTGGAAGGCACTATCACTATCAAATCTGTTTATTATGAGGCTGTCTCTGTACCTGATGTGGTGGTAATCCCTGCGAAAGTGTATGTCGGTTCAACGGAATTGACCGTGACGAGCATTGGCGATGGTGCGTTTGCTGACTGTTCCAACATGACGAGCGTGACCATCCCCTCGAGTGTGACGAGTATCGGCGATTTTGCGTTCTTTGGTTGTTCTGGCTTGACGGGCGTGTCCATTCCATCAAACGTGGCGAGTATCGGCAAATCAGCCTTCTCTGGCTCCGGTTTGACAAGCGTGAACATCCCATCACGTGTGGCGAGTATCAATGATAGGGTGTTCTCAGGTTGCACTGGTCTGACGAACGTGACCATTCCCTCGAGCGTGACGAACATAGGCGAGCGTGCGTTCGAAGATTGCACTGCTCTGACGAGCGTGACCCTCCCCTCGAGTGTGACGAGCATAGGCGAGCGTGCGTTCTATCGTTGCGCTCTGACGAGCGTAAACTTCCCAGAGGGCTTGATGAGCATTGGAGAGAGTGCGTTCTCACGCTGCTCCGGTCTGACGAGCGTGATCATCCCCTCAAGCGTGACGAGTATCGGTCAGGCTGCGTTCTCCTCCAACAACCTGACGAGCATCAAGGTAAACAGTGGTAACACCGTCTATGATTCCCGAGGCAATTGTAATGCTATTATTGAGAAGGCTACAAACACATTGATGGTAGGATGCAAAAACACTGTCATCCCAAATAACGTGACGAGCATTGCCTATTCTGCGTTCTTTGAATGCGATCTGACGAGCGTGATCATCCCCGAAGGCGTGACGAGTATCGGCAGTAATGCGTTCCGTCTTTGTTCTAACCTGACGAGCGTGACCATCCCCTCGACTGTGACGAGCATAGGCAGTATGGCGTTCTATGGTTGCTCCGGCCTGATGAGGGTGTATTGTTATATGGAGACACCGCCGACGATTTATTCTGATGTCTTCTCTACCTATGACACCACTACGCTTTATGTGCCCGAACTCAGTCTGGAGGAATACCTATACGCTGAGGTATGGAGGGATTTCACCAATATCGAGCCTATTCCTGAACTCCAATACTGCTACTACGCAGATACTGGCGAAGCTGCCGTCATTCGGGGCAACTACTCTTCGATGGAAAATGTCACCATCCCCGAGCAGGTGACCAACGAAGGCGTAACCTACACGGTGACTGCCATCAGAATTGCTGCGTTTGAATCATGTCACAGTCTGACGAGCGTCACCCTGCCTTCAACCTTGAAGGTTATAGGAGAGCGGGCGTTCTCAGATTGCTATAATTTGGAGTCCATCAACTTTCCCGAGAGCTTGACTACCATCGAGCAAGGGGCATTCCAGGATTGTTACGGTTTGGAGTCCATCGACTTACCCGCAAACTTGACGACCATCGGCAACTATGCGTTCAGCGATAGTCCCCTGACCTCCGTTACATGTAATATGGCGAATCCGCCAAGCATCGATGAGAACGTGTTCTCCTGCTATAATACCGCCACGCTCTATGTGCCTGAAAATAGCATACAGGCATACCAAGAGGCCAACACGTGGAAGAAATTCACCCAGATCGAGCCCATCGTCAACGAAGCCACCATCGACGGCCTCAAGTACAGCTTCAATGAGGCCACTGGCGAAGCCACGGTCATTAAGGGCGACTATTCGGCTCTGACCACCGTCACCATCCCCGAGACCGTTAATCATAATGGAGTGACCTATGACGTGACCGCTATCGGCGAAACGGCCTTCGTTGCCTGCTTTGATTTGGCGAGCGTGACCCTCCCAGAGAGTGTGACTACTATCGGTCAGGGCGCATTTGGTGGCTGCCAAGCCTTGACCAATCTGACCTTACCCTCGAACTTGACGACCATCGGCAACTATGCGTTCGAACACTCCGGTCTGACGAGTGTGGCTATTCCGGCAAGCACGACGAGCATCGACGAACAAGCGTTTACTTGGTGCCCCGGCCTGACGAGCATTTCGGTGGCTAACGGGAACCCTGTTTATGATTCAAGGAATGATTGTAATGCGATTATTAAGACCGGAACCGGTACGTTAATTACTGGATGCCAGAATACCACAATCCCCGAGGGCGTGGCGTATATTGGCAATTACTCATTCCTGGGTTGCTCCAGCCTGACGCAAATCACCATTCCCGAGGGCGTGGAGATTATCGGCTGGCTTGCTTTCTATGAATGTACAGGTCTGACGAGTGTGTCGTTCCCGGCGAGCGTGACGGGCATCAGCAGTGGCGCGTTCCATAATTGCTCGGCTCTGACGAGCATTTCGGTTGCCGACGGGAATACTGTTTATGATTCAAGGAATGACTGTAATGCAGTGATTGAGACCCCAACCAATACGCTAATTTTAGGGTGCAAGAATACCATTATCCCACAGGATGTGACGAGAATCGGCGGTAATGCGTTCCAGGGCTGCACCGGTCTGACGAGCGTGAACATCCCTGAGAGCGTGACGAGCATGGGCAATTCTCCATTCTCGGGTTGCTCGGGTCTGACGAGCGTGTATTGTGATGCTGCGACACCCGCTCAGATCAATTATTCGACCTTCTCCACCTATGACACCACCACGCTCTATGTGCCCAAAGGCAGCTTGCAGGCTTATCGGAACGACGAGAAGTGGGGACAGTTCGAAACGATTTTGGAATTTGAACTGATTCCGGGCGATGTGAACGCTGACACCAAGGTGAATGTGGGCGACTTCATCGCCACAGGTTCCTTCATCCTGGGTCGCACCATCTCGCCGTTCATCTTCAAGGATGCCGATATCAACGGCGACGGCGCCATCAATGTGGGCGACTTCATCTCCATCGGCAGCATCATCCTCCGCAACTCACCGACCTCAGGTGCCAACAGCGGCGCCATGACAGCACCCCGTCGCGTGGAAGAGGTGACTCCGACCGAAATCGAACCAGAATAATGAACACTTGGAAACGTAATCTCGAAGAAACAAAACGGCATTACGAAAACTGGTGGCAGCATAAAGGCACCATCGTGAACATGTGGGAACACTTCCAACAGGGGGTGTCCCCACATGCCGATATTCCCCTACCTGAAACACCCCGCGACAACCAACAACGATGGTTCGACCCGGAGTGGAGGGCACGCTACCTCGACTGGTATGTGGCACACTCGTGCCTGATGGCCGACATGCTGCCCGTGGCTAACACACATCTCGGACCGGGGTCGTTGGCTGCCATCCTCGGCGGAACGTTCGAAGGCGGCGATGACACCATCTGGATTCACCCTGACCCTGAGTTCAAGGACGACATCACCTTCAATCCCCAACACCCCAATTACCTGTTGCACAAAGAATTGCTTAAGGCGTGCAAACAACGGGCAAAAGGACATTACTACGTGGGGATGCCCGACCTGATGGAGGGGCTCGACGTGCTGGCCGCACTCAAAGGAACCGACCGCGTGCTCATGGACACGGTGATGCAACCCGAGGTGGTGGAGCGGCAGATGCAACAAATCAATGACATCTATTTCCGTGTGTTCGACGAACTCTATGACATCATCCGCGAGGGCGATGAGATGGCCTTCTGCTATTTCTCGTCATGGGCTCCAGGGAAAATGACCAAGTTGCAGAGCGACATCTCCACGATGATCAGCGAGGACGACTACCGCCGTTTCGTGCAACCGTTTATCCGCGAACAATGCCAGCAGGTTCCTTATACCTTATATCATCTCGATGGGGTGGGGGCGATACGTCATCTGCCCGCACTGCTCGAAATCCAAGAACTCAATGCCATCCAATGGACTCCGGGCGTGGGGGAACCACAGGGAGGGTCGCCTAAATGGTTCGACCTCTACCGGCGCATCCTCGATGGGGGCAAGAGTGTGCTCTGTTCATGGGTCACACTCGACGAACTGCCCGCACTGCTCGATGCCATCGGCACCGACGGCGTCCATCTGGAGATGGACTTCCACAACGAACAAGAGGTGGAGCAAGCCCTCGAAATCGTAGAGCGGGCTTCACAAACATCCAAAGTAACGGGTGTGGGAGGGGGAAAAGGGGAGGCTGATTCCCGCATCCTCGTGCTCGACGGCGCTATGGGCACGATGATACAACAGTATCACCTCACCGAACACGACTTCCGCGGTGAGCGCTTCAAAGACCATCCGGTTGACTTGAAAGGATGCAACGACCTGCTTACGCTCACACGTCCCGATATCATCGACAACATCCACCGCCGCTATCTCGAAGCAGGGGCTGATATCATCGAGACGTGTACGTTTAATGCGCAGCGCATCTCGCTTGCCGACTACGGCTTGCAGGATTGTGTGCGCGACATCAACCTGGCTGCATGCCGCATCGCACGCGAGGCGGCCAACGCCTACGCCTGTGCCAAACCGCGCCGCGTGGCGGGCAGCATCGGACCCACCAACAAAACCATCACACCGACCAGCGACCATGCACTACCGCTCGAGAAGGAGACATTGGCACTGGCTTACTGCGAACAGATAGAGGCGCTCCTCGATGGTGGTGTGGACGCGCTCCTCATCGAGACGATTTTCGATGTGGAGAATGCCCGCGTATGCATCGACACGGCCCGACGCGTGATGGCGGAGAGAAAGCAGCAACTCCCCATCATGCTCAGTTTCGCCGTCAACACACCCGATGGTCATAATATGCTCGGACAAGACATCGTGCAATTCATTCATTCGGCCTGCCCGGCACATCCTGGTAATTCCAGTGTCCCGATTTATTCCGTCGGGGTGAATTGCCACGGGAACGTGGCGGAAATCGCGCCGCTCATCCGACGACTCGCCACAGAGACGCCTTACCGAGTCAGTCTCTATCCCAATGCCGGCCATCCCGACAGCATGGGCCACTATGCCAAAACACCCGAGGCTCTGCAGGCCGACCTGTGGCCGCTCATCGAGGGACATTGGCTCAATATCGTGGGCGGATGCTGCGGCACCACCGACGCACATATCGCCAAAATCGCACAGACCGTACAACCCATCCCCGGACTATTCGTCACACCGCATACACCCCAAGTCCCTCCTACCTCTAACCCCTTACCTCTTACCTCCCAAGTCCCTCATACCTCTAACCCCTTACCCCTTACCTCTCAAGAACCCCTTACCTCTCAAGAACCCCTTACCTCTCAAGAACCTCTTACCTCCAAAGTCCCTCTTACCTCTAACCCCTTACCCCTTACCCCTATCAAAACCTCCATTCTTCTTGGTCAGGCCGATGCTGCTGTCGAGGCGGTGAAGAAAGCCCTTGATGAAGGTGCTGACCCGCAGACGTTGATTGACGAACAGATGATTGCCGCCATGACCGAACTGGGACAAATGTTTGAGGAGGGCAAGGCTTTCGTTCCTCAACTCCTCATGGCCGGACGGGCCATGAAAGCCGCCATGGAGGTGCTTCACCATTCACAATTCGTAATTGATAATTCTTCATCGCCGCAGGCGATCACTCAACATTCAACATTCAACACTCAACATTCAACACTCAAAACTCAACATTCAACATTCGGAAAAGTTCTCATCGGCACGGTCAAGGGCGACCTCCACGACATCGGTAAAAACCTGGTGGCGGCCATGCTCGAAGGGTGCGGTTTTGAGGTGGTCAACATCGGCATCGACGTGTCGGCGGAGCAATTCATCGAAGAGGTGAAGAAACACCAACCCGACATCCTCGCGCTGTCGGCTCTGCTCACGACCACCATGCCCTATATGCGGGAAGTCATCAGTCAGTTGCAACAAGCGGGCATTCGCGACCGCGTGAAAGTCATCATCGGCGGTGCTCCTGTCAGTCAGCGGTTCGCCGATGAGATAGGTGCCGACGGCTATAGCGACAATGCCAACAGTGCCGTGGCGCTCGTGAAAAATCTATTAAAAAGATGACCTTCAAGCAGTTGCGTTACGATGAATTGGGCGTCACACCGCTGATGGCATACCAACAGATGGGATATGGTGATACCGTTCCCACGCCTGATGTGGTGGCCGAGATGGAAGAGGTGATGCGGATGGCGGAGGAAACAGCTGTCCCGTCGTTTTGCTTTTCGGTCGTGCCTGCCTTGCCCGGTTTTCGCTGGGGTAAAATCATTGAACGGCAACTGCAGGGGGCGGTGGCTTATGCCGTCTTCCTCTGTACGGCTGGCGAGCAGTTCGCCCAACTGCAAAAACAACTGAAAAACGACATCGTGCGTTCGTTCATCGCCGATGCTTTGGGGTCGGTCGTCGCGGAAAGGACGGCGGATGTGATGGAACGATCGTTGCAAGAGACCATCGACAAACTGCAATGGCAACATACCAACCGCTTCAGTCCTGGCTATTGTGGATGGCATGTCAGTGAACAACAGCGTCTCTTCGCGCTTTTTGGGGAAGAGAACCCCTGCCATATCCGTCTCACCTCTTCGTCGCTGATGTTGCCGGAGAAGAGTGTCAGCGGGGTCATCGGCTTAGGACCCGATGTCCGTCATCTGCCATACACCTGCCATCTCTGCGATAAAAACGGCAGTTGCCAGTGGAGCAGACACCACTGAAACACGCTCGTCACTCAATCGTCATCGCCATGATATAATCATTCATGTAGAACCCGTGTCCGATGGGGAAGTCACCGGAACGGTCTTTGTGCATGCCCATACGCTCATAAAACGTCACCGCGCGGTTGTTGCGGTTGACATTCAGTTCCATACGGCAGGGTACTCCGTGAACACGGCGGATATAGGCCACGGCGTGCTGAAAGAGTTGCTCGCCGTAGTGAAGTCCCTGTTTGTCGGGCAACACATAGATTTTTTGCAGATGATAGAGGTCGCCAGCCTCTTGTTGCACGCTCACATAACCCACGGGTGTGTCTTCTTCGTAGGCGATGAAATAGACGTGCCCCTCACCCATCTGTTGGTGCAGACTGGACAGGGAGTACATCCATTCCATCATATAATTATTCTGTTCAGGGGTCAGGATGTCACGGTAGGTGTGGGGAAAGATGCGCCAGGCCAGGTCGTGGATGAGTTGGCAGTCATCTGCCGTCGCTTGTCGGATGTGCAACATATTATTTGATAGTTGAGTACGTTTTTTACCTTTTTACCTTTTTACCTTTTTACTTTTTTACCTTTTTACCTTTTTACTTTTTTACTTTTACTATTACCCTTTTACTTTTTTACTTTTTCGTGCAAACGTTTAACCGAATATTTCTTCCTTTTTGCTGAAAATATTTGTATCCGTATGCCTTTTCGCCGTATCTTTGCATCAGAAAAATGGTTTACATACATAGGTATTCAGTTACATAAGTTAGAAAATGTTTTTAGGTTAGTTAGTAGATAGGTTTTATTTTAGGTTTTAAGATTGTTAATGATTTTTCAGGATCGAAATTACGGAGAGGCAGCATTTGAGTCAAGGCTCAGGTGCTGCCTCATCTAATTGGCCATGCCAGAGGTAGCGGCGCGTCTCGCTCACCAGCACGCCGCTCAGGAAGAGCAACGACAACAGGTTGGGGATGGCCATCAGTGCATTCATGCAGTCGGCGAAGTTCCACACCACGGCCAGATTGACGACACTGCCCACAAACACGGCCACGATATACAACACACGGTAGGCCAACATCCATTTGCGACCTTTCAGATATTCCACGGCACGCTCACCATAGTAGCACCAACCCAAGATAGTGCTGAAGGCGAAGGTGAGCAGCCCGAAACTCAACAAGGGCTCGCCCACAAGAGGTATCTTGCTGAATGCCATCTTCGTCAGTGTAGCTCCGTTGTCGTAACTGATGTCGGGGTAGGCGATGATGCTGCTCACTACTACTAAACCGGTCAGCGCACAGATGACAACGGTGTCCCAGAAGGTGCCGGAACTTGACACCAATGCCTGCCGCACGGGGTTGCGTGTCTGTGCCGCTGCGGCTACGATGGGAGCACTGCCCAAACCCGACTCGTTGGAGAACAAGCCGCGGGCGATGCCGAAACGGGCGGCCATCATGACCGTGCTACCCACAAAACCGCCACCGGCGGCCTCGGGCGTGAAGGCGGAGGTGCAGATGAGTTGGATGGCGGGCCACACATACGCGCTGTTCACCACTAAGATATAGATGCAACCGGCCACATAGAAGAAAGCCATAAAGGGAACGAGCATGCCACACACGCGGGCGATGCTCTTCACACCACCTAACACCACGGCGCCCGTCAGCACGCACACAAGCGCACCGGTAATGAATGGTGAGATACTATAGGTCTCGTTGGCAATGGTGGCGATGGCATTGGCCTGCACGGTGTTGCCGATGCCGAAAGAGGCGAGGGCGGTGAATGCGGCGAACAGCACGGCCAACCATTTCCAACCCAGTCCCTTTTCCAAGGCATACATCGGACCACCCATCATACGTCCGTCGGGTGTCTTCACACGGTATTTGATGGCTAACAGACCTTCCGCATATTTCGTGGCCATGCCAAATACTCCCGTCAACCAGCACCACAGCACTGCACCGGGACCACCCAAGGCGATGGCGGTGGCCACACCGATGATGTTGCCCGTGCCGATGGTGGCGGCCAAGGCCGTGGCTAAGGCTCCGAACTGCGACACGTCGCCAGTGGCTCCTTTGTCGCGCTTCACGGACAAACGGATGGCGGTAAAAATCTTACGTTGGGGAAAGCGCAACCGCACCGTCAGGTACAAATGTGTGCCCAACAGCAGGATAATCATCGGCCAGCCCCATAACAGGTTACTTAATTCACTGAAAAAGTCATTCATATCATGAATCTCCTCCAACCCCTAATTTGATGATGACATGCTCAAACCCCATGGCATGTACAAACTGTTCTAATTGTTCCAGCGCATTGTCGCGCGCGGTCTGTAAGTTCTCTTGGGTGTAGCAGCGCTCGTACATCAGTTTTTTCGCCTTGCGATACAATGCCTCGCGGTCGGCCTGGGTCCACGAACCAGCTTCGTAAAACGGGTCGCTGTTGGCCTCGTCGATAAAATTGTCGTCCAACAGATGTACGTCGGGCAACTCTACGATGGCGGTGTCGCCCTTCAGGTGTATCCATTCTGCCTTGGCCTTGCTCAAATCGATGCCGATGCGCAAGGTGCCGCGGTAGATACGGATCAGCTCTTTGTTCCTCCACCAATGCTCTTGCAGGGTGTCCACCAACTCCTCGTCGGAGATGGACAGAAACTCCCATTGGCCGATGTCGCGGATGTCTTGCACGCGGATGGGGGTGATGTTGATGCGCTCGCTCTTCGAGATGCGCATCGAGGTCTCGGTGCCTGTGATAATCAGCGTCAGCACCATGCCGATGAGTATCATGGCGGTGACGTCGCTCAACAGTTTGATGCCGTTGTTCTCTCTCTTCTCACTTTTTCTCATAGGCTGCTGTCCGTACGGTCAATGACATGGATGGAATCGGGGGTTAACGCTTTGCGGAAGGAGATGGTGATATCTTCTTCGCGGTAACCAAACTGCTTGAGGATGGGAACGAGCAGACGGGCGGCGCTGGCACGTGTACGCTCATGGATGTCCAACTTGGGAATGCTCTCGATGATGCTCTGACGCCCTTGACGCTCAAAATTGCTCAACTCCTGGTCGCTGAAACGTGAGCGAAGAAACGCCACACGGTCCACCACACGCTGATGGTCTATCTGACTGCTGGTGAGCAACACCTGAGGGTCGGGCAGGATAATCTCGATGTGGGTGCTGTCGCGAATCACATTGTCGGCACTGAACCCGCTGAAGTCGATAAATCCTTTCAGGGTGGCATACATCGGGATGGCTACCTTGCGACTGCCGGCGGGAATCTTCCAATTGAAAGAATGGCCGAACACGGTGCCGTTGAAGGTCAGCTCATCATCGTGGGTGATAATCTTATGAACATGATACTCTGTGGTGTACAGACGCGAACAGGTCTGTATCTTCGTAATCAGGATGGGCAGCGAGTCGGGCTTGGTTGTGCTGCCTTCCATGCGGTCTCCCGTGCAGGAGACAGCCAACACAAAGCATGCCAATATGTAAAAAAGAACGGCTCTCATTAGGGTTCCATCGAGTTTTGTTCATATATTCTTGGACTATGCAAAGGTAATGGCTTTTTGTGGAACAGGCAAATATATGACTCGTTTTTTGATGGGGAGGCGTGCTTTTCTCTGTCCGTCATGCCAACATGAAATCTGAAGGCTCTTGCATTTTTCTGCGAAAAGTTTTTTGTCGTTCAAAGGTTTTTTAGTACTTTTGCCACTCAATTATCCTATATACGATATGAAACGCATTATACCTATTGCCATGGCTGCGGCTTTGATTTCGCTGACCATGGGATGTTCGAAAGAAAAGAAAGATCCGGGATACTACAAGATTCCCAAACAACAGCAAAAGGAGATAGACACAACGCTCCATGCCATGGAAAGCCACGATTATGAGACCAGCATACCATGGAATGATTCGCAATACCATATCATCATCGCACGCGCACCCATCGATACGATGCCCGAAATCCATACGGGCGACGGCGTACGTTACAAAGACAACCGCATTCGCATTAAAATCCTCAGACGCGACAGCAGCGTGTTCTTCAATCAAACGTTTACCAAACACAGTTTTAAAAACATCCTCACTCCTCAATTCCAGAAAGAGGGGGCTTTGCTCAACCTCGTGTTTGAGGAGGATCTGACGGACAAAGACCACCTCTATTTCGCCGGAAGCGTGGGCGATCCCGATGAACTGAGCGACGAGATGATTCCGTTGCAACTCATCATCGACCGTTTCGGCAAGTTCACCTATAAGGTGGATGAAATCGACACCCACAACGCCCATGCCGACACCACCTTCATCGACGATAGCTATAAGAAAGAGGAGGAAGAACGCCTGCGCAGAGGCTCACTTTAGAAATCAACCAATCAGAGCCGATTCGGCTCTGATATGCCTTTGATATGCCTTTTTATCAACCAATCAGAGCCGATCTCGGCTCTGATAAAAGAGTAGGGACGCGGCGTGCCGCGTCCGCATGCAACAAAACAAAAATAGGGACGCATCCGCGTCCCTATTAACATATTATTCATTTCTATCTTCCTTAGAACTTCGCCATTTTGATGGCGTCGATAGCACATTCATCGCCTTTGTTGCCCAAACTGCCGCCACTGCGCTCTTGTGCCTGCTCCAACGTGTCGGTGGTGAGGAGACCGTAGATGACGGGCACCTCGCTCTCTGCATTGAGACGGGCGATGCCGTAGGTCACACCCTGACAGATGTAGTCAAAGTGAGGCGTCTCGCCACGAATCACACTGCCCAAGATGATGATGGCATCATAACCATCGTTGCGCGTCATCTGATGAGCTCCGTATATCAGCTCAAAACTGCCGGGTACCGTCTTCACATGAATGTTTTCTGGCAATGCGCCGTGCTTCTCAAGGGTTTTCACCGCTCCTTCAAGCAGGGCACCCGTGATTTGAGAATTCCATTCCGACACGACAATGCCGAAACACATATTGCTGGCGTCGGGGACTTTCGAAAAGTCGTACTCCGACAGATTGTGCATCGCGGTAGCCATTATTTGACAGAGGCGTATTCGATGAACTTATCCATGTCGTTAAACACGGGCGACTGCGGATATTTGGCTTTGATTTCTTCAAAGATTTCTTTGGCTTCGTCTTTCTTGCCTTGGTCTAACAGGATGATGCCTGCCTTGCGCAATGCTACGGGAGCCACTGCGTTGTTCTTGCCGTCGTTTGAAGCTTTGTTGGCTACATCGGCTGCGCGTTTGAACGCACTGACGGCCTCGTCAAATTTCTTCATGTTGGCATAAGCATCGCCTAAAGCCACGATGGCCATCGGACTGATCAGTAAGTCATTGCCCGGCTCAAAGGCCTCGAGATATTTCACTGCCTCTTCCCATTTCTCCTGACGGGCATATTCCAGACCAGTGTAGAGATTGGCCAGATTACCGGCGTTGGTGCTGCCGTATTCGTTCACCACATTGATGAAATTGTTGAGCGATGTGCTGTCGCCAGGATTACCGAAAGTGACCTGCGGCTTTGACAGGGCATAGTTGGCCTTTGCCTCGCGGGGCTTCACAATAAATTGCTTGTAACCGATGATTGCTACGATAATCAACAGGATGGCACCAATGCCACCAAGAATCAGTTTCTTGTTTTTGTTGAAAAACTCTTCCGTTTTGTTTGTCACTTGAGGCGTTTCTGTCTCCTTGACATTTTGGTTCTTTTTTGCCATTATTTGTTTGATATTTAAATATTTAGCGATTTTTATCGGGCTTTGCTCATCGCCCTGCAAATGGTCTCTGAAAGCATCTTTCAAAGGCTGAAAACTACCCCCAAAAAGGGGGTGCCTATTTTTTGCGTGGCAAAATTACAGATAAATTCGCATATATTGAAATTTTTGCGCATTTTTTTTCAGACATAGCCGCAAAATGGATTTTTTTGTCTAACTTTGCAAACCTAAATGCGACATCAAAGATGATTCTCTCTCAAATCACCATCGTCAACTATAAGAACATCTTAGCGGCCACACACACGTTGTCGCCCAAGATGAACTGTCTCATCGGGCATAACGGGGTGGGGAAGACCAATTTCCTCGACGCCATCTATTACCTGTCGTTCTGTCATAGCGCATACCATTCGCTCGACTCACAGGTCATCACGCACAATCAAGACTTTTTCATGCTCGAAGGCACCTATCTGAATGAGAATGGGGATAAGGAGGTCATCTATTGCGGAATGAAACGCGGACAGAAAAAGCATTTCAAACGCAATAAAAAAGAATATAAACGCCTTTCTGAACATATCGGTCTGCTGCCTCTCATCTTCGTCACGCCTTCTGACAGCATCCTCATAGAGGGAGCCGCAGAAGAGAGGAGAAGGCTGATGGATGTGGTCATCGCACAATACGACTCTACCTATATCGACGCTCTCAACCATTATAATAAGGCCTTGCAGCAGCGGAATGCGCTGCTTAAGATGGAGGAGGAGCCCGACCCGCTGCTGCTCGATATCTGGGAACGGCAGATGGCTGAGGAGGGAACGAAAATCTATCTCAAGCGTGATGAGTTTGTACGCAACCTGACACCCGTTTTCCAACAGATTTATCAGACGGTGGCCGACGGACGCGAGGAGGTGGGACTGCAATATGTGTCGCACGGACAGAGGGGCGACTTGCTCGATGTCATCCAGCGCGACCGTTTCAAAGACCGTGCCGTGGGCTATTCCCTGCACGGCGTTCACCGCGACGATATCGAGATGACGCTCGGGGGATATCCCATGCGACGGGAAGGAAGCCAGGGACAGAATAAGACGTTCGTCATCGCACTCAAACTGGCTCAGTTCGATTTCCTCAGACGGACCAACAGCCAGACTACGCCTCTGCTGCTCTTGGATGATATCTTCGATAAATTGGATGCTAAACGGGTGGAACAGATTGTCAACCTGGTGGCCAGCGACGCGTTCGGACAAATCTTCATCACCGACACCAACCGCGACCACTTAGACCAAATCCTTTGCAACAGCCATTTCGATTATAAACTCTTCCAAGTGGAAGACGGGGTAATCAAGGAGTAGGAGTGTAGGAGTATAGACTCAAAAAAACCTTACATCGGTGATAATCATGCTACCCACGGATTGGTTGAGCCGCATCACCAGTTGTGAACGCATCATCGACAAATCGGCACGTAAAGCCGGGTTGGAGATGCGCACCATCAGCGTCTGGTTGCGAATGAATTTCTCAACGGTATAGGATGCTACGATGCGGCCCGTCACCTCGTCCCACGCGTCAATCAACCTCCGCTGCAACAGGGGCGTCTCTAATCCGTTGTCGCGTATCACCCGCGGCAACAGTTCGTCTATGGATTGTACTTGTCGTTTGAACATATTGAGGGTTGAAGGTTGAGGGTTGAGTGTTCGGAGTTTAGGGCTGAGGGCCGAGGGTCGAAGGTTGAAGGTTTAGGGTTGAGGGTTCCCTTCAACTTCAACCTCCGGTGTGGCTTTTCCCTTCTTGAGGATGTCCAGAGCCTTGAGCACGGTGGGGTCGTCGGTGTTGAGGTATTGTATCCACGGCTCTTCGTCGAGGATGTTGTAGATGATACGGCTCAGCACATATTTCTCAATCAGTTTTCTCGAGGTCTCTATCATTAGATTGCGGCGCTTATGACCGTTGGACTCGGCATACTGGGCGAACTTCTCCACCAGGTTCTGGCCTTGCAGGTAGTGCACCAATTGGTGATAGTCCTTGTCTTTATATTTGCTCAGCACATTGCGGTTGGCATCCGTATATTCGAACGCATATTGGATGAACAGTCCCTTCATGGCTGCCTCTTTATAATAAGAGGTGACGCCTGTCGTGTCTTCCGGCACGAAGATGTCGGGGGTGATGCCGCCACCGCCATATACCGTGCGACCGATGCTCGTCTTATAGGCTGGTCCTTCGTTCTTGATGCTGTCTTGTGAGAAGAACTCTCCATGCTGATAGCGCAAAAGCAGGTCTTCCTCATACTCCAGTCCTTTACCGGGAGTGTAAGGCTTCTGGATGCAACGGCCCGATGGCGTGTAATAACGGGCGATGGTCAGACGCAGAAGGCTGCCGTCACTGAACGGTATCTGCTGTTGCACCAATCCCTTGCCGAACGAACGGCGGCCGATGATGGTGCCGCGGTCGTTGTCTTGAATGGCTCCGGCGAAAATCTCTGACGCCGAGGCTGAGGTCTCGCTGATGAGCACCACCAAGGGCAACGACTTGTAGTGGCCTGTGCCGGTGCTCTTGTAGTTATCGCGGGGCGAACGGCGGCCCTCGGTATAGACAATCATGCGGTCGGCGGGCAGGAATTCGTTGACCATCTGAATGGCTGAGTTCATATAACCGCCTGAGTTGTCGCGCAGGTCGATGATGAGGTTGGTCATCCCTTCTTGCGACAGGATGGACAGGGCGCGCAGCATCTCCATGTAGGTGTTGTCGCCGAAGTTCTTCACCTTGATATATCCGGTGTTGTCGTTAATCATGTAGGCGACATTGATACTGCTCATATAGATGTCGTCGCGCGTCACCTCGAATGTCTTCGGCTCTTTCTGGCCATATCTCATGATGCCAATTTTCACGACGGTGCCTCGCGGACCTTTCAGCCGGTGCATCGCCTCTTCGTTGGTCACCACCTCGCCCACAAAAGGCTCATCGTCGATGCTGACAATCTTGTCGCCGGCTATCAGCCCGGCCTGCTCGGCTGGGCCGTCGGTGATGACGTTCTGGATGCGCACGGTGTCCTTGCGGATGACAAACTCGATGCCTACGCCCGAGAATGAACCGCGCAGGTCGTCGGTGGCCGACTGCACATCCTTGGCGGGGATATAGACGGAGTGGGGGTCCAACTCGGAGATGATATTGGGAATAGACCGCTCCACCAAGTCATTGAGGTCCACGTCGTCCACATATTGGTCGCTGACAATCTTCAACAGACTGTTGATACGGTTGGGACCTTCGCCTGAGATTTGCAGACGGTTGCCCGAAGCACGTTTGGCATAAAACGTGCCGATGAACACACCCAGAATGACACACGCCGCCAAGATGACGGGCATCCATTTATTGTTCGTTTTCATTTGGTTCGTTGGGGTTGAGATATGTTACTTCTATTCCGGCTCTGCGCAATAAGTTGATACCGTCTTCCAAACGGTATTTCTCACCATAGACCACACGGCGGATGCCGGCTTGGATGATGAGTTTGGCACATTCAATACAGGGCGAGGCGGTGACATAAAGCGTGGAACCGTCGCTGTTATTGCTGCTGCGGGCCAGTTTGGTGATGGCGTTGGCCTCAGCATGCAGTACGTAGGGCTTGGTCACGTTGTTCTCATCTTCGCACACGTTCTCAAAACCACTCGGGGTGCCGTTGTAACCGTCGCTGATAATCATCTTATCCTTGACCACCAACGCCCCTACTTGACGGCGCTTGCAGTAACTGTTCTCCGCCCATATCTGTGCCATGCGCAGATAGCGGTAATCCAGTGCTTCTTGTTTTGAGGCCCCCCTCTTTTCCCCGGTGGGGGAGGGAGATATCTTGTTCTCCATTTTTTGAATGTTGAGTTTTGAATGTTGAGTTGTCGCTTCGCGATGAAGAATGATGAATGATGAATTGTGAATTACTTCCTTTTAATTCCATTCCTTTTCAGCAGGGCGTCGATGGTGGGTTCACCGCGACGGAACCGTTTGTAGAGTTCCATCGGGTGCTCCGTGCCGCCGCGCGACAGCACCTCGTCGCGGAAACGCTGTGCCGTCTGCTGGTTGAAGATGCCTTCGCGCTTGAACACACTGAAAGCGTCAGCGTCGAGCACCTCGGCCCACTTGTAACTGTAATACCCCGCGGCATAACCACCGGCCATGATGTGCGAGAACTGCACGGTCATGCAGGTGTCGGTGCGTTGTGGCATCACTTGCGCTTTCTTCCACGCTGCCTTCTCAAAGGCGATGATGTCTTCGTCGAAAGGCTTGCTCTTGGTGTAGTAAGCCATGTCGAGCAGGCCGAAACTCACCTGTCGCATACAAGCGTAGGCAGCCATGAAGTTGCGGCTCTTCACAATCCGTTTAATCAACTCGTCGGGCATCGGCTCGCCGGTCTGGTAGTGGAAGGCGAACGTGCGCAGGAATTCTTTCTCCATGGAGTAGTTTTCCATGAACTGCGAGGGCAGTTCAACGAAATCCCACAGCACATTGGTGCCCGACAGACTCTCAAAACGGGTGTTGGCGAAAATGCCGTGCAGCGCGTGGCCGAACTCATGCAGGAAGGTCTCCACCTCGCCTAACGTCAACAGGGCGGGCTTGTCGGCCGTGGGCTTCGTCAGGTTCATCACCACGCTCACATGCGGACGGATGTTCTCGCCTTTGCGGTCTATCCATTGTCCTTGGTACTCGGTCATCCAGGCACCTCCCTGCTTGCCCTTACGGGGATGGAAATCGGCATACAGTACGGCCAGGTACGATCCGTCGCGGTCGAACACCTCGTACGCTTTCACGTCGGGATGGTAAACGGGGATGTCCTCGTTCAGACGGAAGGTGATGCCATACAGACGGGTGGCCAGACCGAACACACCGTCAATCACACGCGACAACTCGAGATAGGGACGAAGCATCTCTGAGTCGAGGGCATATTTCTTCATTTGCAGTTTGTAAGAGTAGTAGGAGAAATCCCACGGCTCCATATTGAAGTCCTTGCCCTCTATCTGCCGGGCGGTCTTCCGTATCTCTTCCACTTCTTTGACGGCAGTAGGCTTATAGGCGTCGATGAGTTGGTCGAGCAGATGATACACCGTGCGTTTGTTGGTGGCCATGCGGCGCTTGAGCACATAGTCGGCGTAGGTGCGGTAACCCAGCAACTGTGCCACCTCGCGGCGCAGGTTGATGATGCGCTTGCAGATGTCGAGGTTGTTCTCGCTGTTGTCGTGCATGCACAGGGTGTTGTAGGCCATATACATCTCACGGCGCAGGTCGCGTTGTGTGGAATATTTCATAAACGGCCCCATGCTCGGTGCGTCGAGTGTAAACAGCCAACCTTCCTTGCCGGCTTCCTTGGCGGCCAGGGCTGCCGCCTCGCGGGCGGTGTCGGGCAGTCCGTCAAGCTGTGCCTCGTCGGTGATGTGCAGGGTAAAGGCTTTGCGGTCCTTCAACAGATTCTGAGAGAACTGAAGGGTCATCATGCTGGCTTCTTCGGTCAGTCGGCGCAACCGCTCCTTGTCCTCGTCGCTGAGCAAAGCACCTGTGCGCACGGCTCCTTCATAGGCTTCGTCGAGCAGTTTCTTCTCCTCTGGCGTCAGACGGCGGTGGTGCAGGTGAACGGCTTTGATGCGCTCAAACATACGTTTGTCCAGACGCATGTCGTTGGCGTGCTGCGTCAGGATGGGCTGCATCTTCTGTGCCAGTGCGTCCATCTCGTCGTTGGTCTCGGCACTCAACATATTGAAGAACACGGTGGTCACCCGCTCCAACAGGTCGTAATAACCGTCGGGATCCTCGGGCTGTGCAATCATCGTGTTGTCGAACGTCGGTTTTGCCGGGTTGTTCACCGTCTTCTCTAAATACTCTTTGTCACGGCGTATGCCTTCCATCATGGCCTCCTCATAGTCTTCCAGACGGATACGGTCAAAGGGCACCGTGTCATGCGGTGTGCCGTAAGGCGCAAAAAATGGGTTTATTCTCTTCTCTTTCTCTGCTGTAATCGTGCTGTTATCGTTCATACCAACGTATTGTTTCCTAAAATAAAGTCACTTCGCTTTTTAATCTTGCAAAAGTAGTGTTTTTCTTTCTTTATCACAACACTTCCACCGTTTTTTAAGATTTTTTTGGCTACTTTCAACGCTATGTGCAAGATATGCTGGTTACAAACCGATGATTTGCAGTTATTGGGTAGAGGCGAAGCCTCGGAGTGGAGTCGTCCTCAAAGAAAACCTTTACGTTTAAAAAATCGCAAATAATTAGTTTTTTTCTTGTCGGGTAACGGCTTTTTCCCTATTTTTGCATCATCAATTCTATCAACTATAAAAACAAATCAAATTATGGCTAAAATTTTCGTTATCGGCGACAGAGAGAAGAATGAGTGGGTGTCAGTGTTCGACGCTGAACAGAAACAAATGGCATTCCAAAACGACCTGGCTGCCGCAAAAGAGTTTAACGCGTTGGACGAAGCGAAAGCCGCTTTGGCTAAGATGCAGGAGACGGGTTATTTCTTCGACCTGCAAGTGTATCTCAAAGAGGCTGACGGCAAAGCTTATGCCGCTTTTGAGCGCGACAGTTTCCACGTGTAATTTTGTAATAGATTAGCGACACACGTCGACCGCACTCGAATCACGGCTTAGGGTTTTTTTAATCATTTAAAATCTCGCAAGAAACTGAGAATAAAGCGCTTGCGAGATTTTCTCTTTTATATAGGCTGTTAATTTGCTCCACATTGGCTCCACAAGCCGACTCTCTATGCAAACTTTGCTCAGTGGCATCAGCCCCTAAGAACCCTATCTGCTTATGTGCGAGCCTATAGTTTCTATTATTCGCATATCGGTAAATTTCTTTCGGTATGGATCGAACTTCTGCATTTTTACAGCATTAGGACTAATACTCCATGTTGGCCTTTGCTCTTT
>CAMJFC010000026.1 GCA_946404865.1 uncultured Prevotellaceae bacterium | reverse complement strand
TCGCCTTCAAGGTAGTGCCATTCCAAGTCGTCGATATCGATACGTCCGTTTTGATTCGTGTCGTGGGTCAGTTCGAAAATTTTGCCTTTTATACGTGTCTTGTCGATGTCAAACATCGGACTATTTGTCTCAAACAGCGTCGGCTCGTAGTGTTTGTATTTCTTGCTCTCCACGGCATACGACGTGCTGATGAGCCGCTTCAGTCCAAGCCGCTCAAAGTTCTGCGCGAAAAACCGGGTGAAATTACTCCACTCAGGGTCATCGCACGGCAACAGCACCGTCTTGTCGCGAAACGTGTCAGGATTATAATCCAGATAGGCGTTCACCTCCTTCTGGATGTCAGCATACTGGGTATAAAACTCATCATTCTTCGCAGCCTTAGCCGCACCAAGGTTAGTATTATTAGCCATACGCATAGCATAGAGCGTATTGCTTATTCGGAGCGATGGGTATATACAAACACAGAGCATGGACGATCATCATCCACACTCCGAGGTCGTAGGATACCCATCGTACCGGATAAGTCACGCCCATGCATTACGCACAGGCGTTTGCGACTTATTCTTTCGGTACAATATTTGAAATTTCCTACGTTTCAGAGTGTTCCGAATAACAGCAAACGCTTGTTAATTATTCCATAAGGTCGCACCGCAGCCCCCGCCGGGGCTTCTCCGCCTTGTTTCTCCTTGGGATTTCTCCCTTCTCACAAGGTTGCCGCAGTGTTCTGGTTGCAAAGATAGTGCAAACCGAATGAAAAACCAAATTTATTTGAGTTTTTCTGAGGTGCCGCCTATCTTATGTAAAGAATACTCAGTAAATTTTTCATAACAACAAGCGCCGCTTTGTGCGGCGCTTATTTATTCGTAAAGTTTTCGTTTTTTTCGTTTTATAATTCGTGAAATTCGTTGTAGTATTTGAACGTTCAATTCTTGCTCAGCACTCCGCCGTGGTCGGTGATGCGCCCTAAATCGACGAGCTGTTTCACGGCCGACTCCACCAATGCGTCGAGTTTCTTGCTGCGGCGTGTATAACCTAAGGTCTTGGCCACCTGCGAGAGCAGTGACACGTCGTTGGGCGTTGATACCTGTTGCTCAATCATGTATTCCACCAGGTTGCGCACCTCAATCAGCGGCAGGTCATCGGGCTCACGGTCGTTCGACAGACGATAATAGGTGTAACCCTTAGCCATCTGTTCACTCGACCAGTAGTAGGGATTCTCATACGGTGAATCGGGGTCGCAATAAGCCACGAGGTCGGCTTGTCCCTCGATGTAATTGAGAATGCCGGCATTCATCTTCGGTATGCCATAGACCACAGCCAGGCGCTTGGCGATGAGCGAACGGGTAATCGGTTGCTCGGTCGTGATGATTTCTTTCAGAATACCTTCGATGCGCTTGCCTTTCAGCATTTCGAGTGTGCAGTACGGACTGCGCACGGGATACGACTTCTTGGGATAGGGGCGCTCATGCTCATTCTCCACCCTGGTGATGATGTCGTCGGGGGCGACGGCGAAGGGCATCAGGGGCGATATCGGCCCCGATTTGCTGCTGGCGTTGGCTGGAGCGGCGGCGACGGTTCCCTCACCGTTTTTCAACTCTTCCAACTGACTCTTGATTTGCTGGATGCACTGCTCGCGCTTCATGAACCAATCCACGGTCCAGATTCTCAGCAGATTCCAGCCCAGTCCCTTCAGCACGCCAGGCTGAGTAATCTCACGGTCGCGCTCGGTCTTCGTGCCGTAGTAGTTGCGACCGTCGCATAAAATGCCGAGCAGATAGGTGTCTTTGTCTGACGGGTCGGAGATGGCGATGTCGATCTTGAAGTTTGAACGTCCGATATGGGTGTCTGCCACGTAGCCCAACTTACGCACTTCTGCTGCGATATCTTCGGCGATGTCGGTCTGGTCGTTCTTTTGCGACTGAGCCGACGACACGGAGATGCGGCCGTTTTTGGCGAATTCCAAGAAACGTTTCAGTCCTTCCACACCCTTGGCGCGACTGCGGTTCAAGTCGATTTGCTCGGGACGGAGGGTGGAGAACACGCACATCTCGTAACGCGCACGACTGACAGCAACGTTCAGACGACGCTCGCCGCCGGCATTGTTCAGCGGACCGAAGTTCATCGACACCTTTCCACTCTTGTCAGGCCCATAACCGATGGAGAAGAGGATGACGTCGCGCTCGTCGCCTTGCACGTTCTCTAAGTTCTTCACAAAGATGGGTTCGGCTGAGTCGTATGCCAACGCTTCCAGTTGCGGATGCTTGCTCAACTCGTCGGTCAGGATATCCTCTATCAGGTTCTGCTGCACCTTGCTGAACGACACGATACCCAGACTGAGTTTCGACAACTCGGGGTCGGAGAGCCGCCGTATCACCTCTTTGACGATGGCCTCGGCCTCGGCGCGGTTACTGCGTGTGCGACCGTAGTCGTAGGTGCCGTCGATGGGGAAGAACTGCACTTTCGACACACGGTCGTCAATCGACGGGAAGGTGTAGAGCTTGCCCTCGTAATATTGTGAGTTGCTGAAGGCGATAAGACTCTCATGACGACTGCGGTAGTGCCATGTGAGATAATGCGATGGGATGGACAGCGTGATGCAATCGTCGAGGATGCTCTCCATGTCATCGTTCTCGGCATCGGCTTCATCCACCTGGTTGGTGGAGAAGAAACTGGTCGGCGGCATCTGACGCGGGTCGCCCACCACGATGAGTGCCTTACCACGGGCGATGGCACCCACGGCCTCGCTCGTAGGCATCTGCGATGCCTCGTCGAACACCACGATATCGAATTTCTCTTGGTTCAGGTCGATGAACTGTGCCACGCTGATAGGACTCATCAGCATGCACGGGCAGAGCCGTGGCAGCAAGGTGGGTATCTGGTCGATGATATGGCGGATGGTGGCACCCCGACCGCCTGAGGCGATGAGACGCTTCAAAATGCCCATCTCGGAGTTGTTGGCCGCTTGAATGGTCAGCGAAGGGATGCGCGAGGCCAGACGGTAATACAATGCTTTCTTGGTCAGTTCTTGGAAATTGACCGACATGTCGCGGAATTTGTTGATGGCGTCTTCGTAAAGCATGCCGTTGAACATCTGCAACTGCGGGTCGCTGTCGATGATTTGCGATGCCATCATACGGTAGATGCCTTTCAGGGCGGCTTGGGCGGTCTCCTCGCCGGTATGTGCGCCCCCGACGATATAGTCGATGGCGTTCTCTAAATGACGCTCGCACAGATGGCGTTTGCGGACGCACCACTGCGCCCAGTCGCGGGCTCCGCTCAGATTTTGCAACCAGACAGGTATCGACTGGTACAAACCGTTGAGGGTCATCGACGGGTCAATCACACAGATGTCGCTGATACCCTTCAAGGCAGCGCCGAACTGATAGAGTGGGGCGGTGTCGGTCTGGCGAAGTTGGGCTTCGTTGATGCGGTAACTGGTGAAGCCTTCCATACGGCGGTATTGCCGCAGCAGTTGCAGAATTTGCGGACCATTGTGCAGACTGGCCTCTATCTGAGCCCACTGCTCACTTCCGTTTTGTCCGAACAGACCGAACAGATGGGCTGTCTGATTGCTCTTGTCGGCACAATGACGGCGCATTTGCTGGTATTCTTGCAGCTGGGCCAGCATCGGGTCGATATCATCGGCGCCGATGTCGGCACGATAGACACGCAGTTTCTTGATAAAACTCTTCTTGGCGAAGAACCGGGGCAGGCACCACTTGTCGCATACCGTCTGCCACTCGCCTTTCAGTTGCATGGCGTCGCGGTCGAGCAACTCGGGCGAATACTTGGCGCACAAGGCGTTTTTCAGTTCATCGCGCCGCTTACCGCAGGCCACCGTGTTCAGCCACTCGTTGTTCATCGCTGTGATGCCGGCAATGTTGAGCACCTCGCCGTTGACCACAGGTGTGCTCTTCACCAATTGCATGAACTGATAGGTCCAGTTGATGCCACCAGCGGTGTCAGGCACCTCGATGCCAAACTGCTGTCGCACGGCGGCGATGCACTTGCTCACGGGCGATAGCAGCGGCATGAGTGCATTCAGTGCCCCGCTGATGCGTTGTTGGGCGTTGACGCCGCCGTCGATGATGTCGATGCCTTGCAGCGCACTGCGACTGGGATGGCCTGTGATGGCGAAAACGGTGTCGGTCTCTCTCAGTTCTGTTTCTATCTCTCTCAGTGTCTGAGGGTTCACCGTTGCGAGGAGAGCAGCAGTTGGTGTCAACTCATCATCGCTGTCCACCGCCTCAAAACGAGCGATGAGGTCGTAAAGCGACAGTCCGTTGGCACGGATGCTGTGCAGCGCTTCGATATAGCCTGTCAGGCTCTTGCGTTGCTCAAACAGGGCTTTCGACTCGGCGGCGTATTCATCGGGCGATTTGATGCGGGTGATGTCGAGCGCCATCGCCAACTGGTCGAGCAGGTGTTTCTTGGTCACCTTGTTCGAATGGAGTTCCAGACAGAAGGGCTCGATACCGATTTTCTTCAGACGTTTCTGCACCACCTCCAAGGCGGCCATCTTCTCTGCCACGAACAGCACACGGCGGTCGTGAAAAAGGGCGTTGGCTATCATATTGGTGATGGTCTGGCTCTTGCCCGTTCCTGGAGGACCGTGCAGGATGAAACTGCGGCCTTCACCACTCTCGATCACCGCTTCCAATTGCGAGGAATCGACATCCACAGGGATGGCATAGTCGCCGGGTTCGGTGGTCATATCCACCTGGCGTGTGTCGGGCGTCTCGGTCTCGCTGAAGTTGACCAGTCGCTTTTGCAGCAGACTTTCGATGATGGCACTCTCACGTATCTTGGCCGCATTGTTGTGAATGTCGTTCCACATCACAAATTTATTGAAAGAGAAGAGACCAAGCAACGACTCTTCGATAACTTCCCACCGCGGATGTTCTTTCACGCAGGCCCGCACGATGTTGAACACGGCTTTCACATCTATGCCGGAATTATCGGTGGGGAGCGGATTGACACCCGTCAGCAGAATTTCATGTTGCTGGCGGAGCATCTCTGAGAGGGTGGTGTTGAAGGTCGGCTCTTCCTCACGTGTGCGGAGGATGTAATTGTTGGCACTGCGGCGGATGAGGTCCACGGGCACCAACAGCAGCGGGGCGTAACGCGGGCGCACGCTCTTCTCTGTCTCATACCATTTCAGCATACCAAACACGAGAAACAGCGAGTTGGCACCGTTCTCTTCTAATGCGGTGCGCGAGGTGCGATACAAACCTTTCAGCGCGTCGCGCAGATCCGTTTCGCTCAGGTATGAGGGCAACTGGTTGTGTTTCAGACACTCACCCACAACGGCCTCCAACTCCTCGCGGTGCGTCTTGGAGTCGTAGATGCCATGCTCATTCGGGTCAATGAGTTTCTTGGTGGGGGAGGGGAGGATGGAATAGTCTTCACCGGCTTGCAAGTGGTCTTCCAAGTGGTCGATGTCGTACGACATAAAGGGCACCAGTTTCTTGCCGATGCGCATGTTGAGCAGGTTATTGCGGAGGGAGAAGTCGAGCAACTTACGCTCCCAGATTTGTTGGCGACTTGATACGCCGGCCTCACCCACGGGTATCTCCACCTGTGTCTGCTCTTTCACTTCCCTTGTCACATGGTCGTGACCGATGCCGTCGCTCTGCCATACGCCGTTCACTTTGACTGGCAACGGACGGATTTGGTCGAGACGGCAACGGTGGATATCGACGAAGATTTCAAAACGGTCGGGATTCTTATAGATGAAGTTTTCTGCTTGGCGTACGGCATCCTCAAACGACACACCCTGCTGTGTGATGCAGGTGCTCTCTACGATGACCATCTCGTTGATGCCGTCTTGTATGCTTTTGGTGAGCACGGACACGTCGTCGCCGAAGAGTTGGGGATAGTGGTTGTCGGTCAACCAACAGCCGAGGAAGGCGTGCCCCTCGCAGAAGACAACCAACGGGTGCAGTCCGATGGCTTCGCAGCAGGTGGCCATCAAAAGGGTGGTATCAAGACAGGTGCCTAATTTGCTGACCAACATCTCTGAGGTCAGCCGGATGCGTTGTCCCGTGCGCTCAAAACTGGCGGGCGGTGTGCAATAGACGATGCTCTCATCGCGCAGTGCCTCATAGATGGCAGCCACTTGCGCACGCACCCGGTTCGGGTCTTGGGTTTGGTATTCATCCAGCGCGCTCGAGCCCGTCAAACGGTCCAGCACGCGGGCGGCATTGACTAATAAAGGACTCAACTCGGGGGTGTTGGGGGTGACGAAGGCTGCCACCAACTCAGGCATGATCGAGGTGCCCGGCCACTCGTTGAATGCGAGCAGGCGCAATGGATAGTTTTGGTTGTGAACCTCACAACCGCCGATGGTCACCTGAATATTGAACGTAGTGTCGGCACTCTCGGTGAGTTCGCGCAGTTGGTCGATGTCGGGTGTCACCTCTATCCCTTCCACGCGGATGGTCATGCCCCGTTCGATGGTTTCCACCTGTCCTTGCGACGGTTGAATCATATCACCCGTCACCGTCACCCGCACGTCTTTCCAATCTTCTTCGTCATTATTATAGAGTTCGAAAAATTCCACACATCGTTTGCCGTTGATGCTCATCGCATAGTTGATGCGTGACAAATATTCGATTCGTACGTTGTCTTCGCTCAATCGTTCTTTCATATTTTAAAGGTTTAGGGTTGAGGGTATTTAAGGTTTAAGGTTTAAGGTTTAAGGTTGATGGTTGAGTGTTTTTTAAGGTTGATGGATGAGTGTTTAGGGCTTAAGTTAATATGATGCTGAACAGTCGATGCCTGCTGCCAATACACGGTCGCGGATGCTGTCCAACTCTTCTTTCGTGGCTTTGGCCAACTGCGAGTAGGGAGTCTCACGGTCGATGGTATAGACCATCACTTTCTCCGGACGGATACGTTTCACGGCTTCCAACCACGGTCCGACATATTCCTCGGTGGTGTTGTCCAAACTGCCTTGCTCATCATAGCCTTTCAAAAACATGGTTTGGATGATGACATGCCCCTCAAAACGGATGAGGTCGGCGATGATGCGCTCAATGTCATAACCAGGTGATGTGGGACGGTCTAACCTGTTGATATACTGGGCGTTCACAGTGTCCATCTTCTGGATGTTGTTGTCCACTCGCATGAGCGCAGCATGAATGTCGGGACGGTGTATCATGGTGGCATTGCTCAGCACAGAAACCTTGGCAAGGGGGAAATAGCGGTCGCGCAGCGCTAACGTGTCATCCATGATGGCGGCGAAGTGGGGGTGGGCTGTCGGCTCGCCATTGCCCGCGAAAGTCAGCACGTCAGGGGCGGGACCGTTGGCTTGCATGTCACGCAGTCGCGCCTCCAATGCCTCGCGCACCTCTTCGCGTGTCGGCATCTTCTGTCGGGGACGGTGGTCGCCGTTGAACCCGCATTCACAATAGAGACAGTCAAACGTGCAAATTTTGCCGTCGCCAGGCAGTAAATTGATGCCCAGCGACACACCCAAACGGCGGCTCTTCACCGGACCGAAGATGGGTGAGGTATAAATTATCGTACTCATTGCCCACAAAGATACAACATTTTCAACAACATGATGCGTTAATAGTAGTTAAAGTGTCGTTAAACCCAATATTTTTTCGTTACTTTGCACCAAATTTGGTGTATAATAGCCTAAAAATGGGAAAAAAGAAGAAGAAAACCCGCAGGAGTGGCCGACTGCAGGCATTGTCATTGTGTGTGAGCATCACCTTGGTGCTCATTCTTTTAGGATTGGTCGTTTTCACGGTGTTCACCGCGCGCAACCTGTCCGACTATGTGAAGCAGAACCTGACCGTCCGCATCACACTCGCCAACGAGGTGACCGACCCTGAGGGAGAGAGCCTCTGCGAACGGTTGCAGACACGGCCCTATATCTCCGAACTGGAATATTGCTCTCGTGACAGCGTGCTCAGTGGACTACGTGAAGAATTGGGCACGGACCCCGCCGAGTTCGTGGGTGAAAACCCGTTCTCGGCTGAGATTGATTTCCAACTGGTGGCCGACTATGCCAATAACGACTCCTTGGAGTGGATCAGCCGTGAGTTGGAGCAAAATGCGCAGATTGCTGAAGTGGAATTTCCTAAGGACTTGATTGAGAGTGTCAACAGCACGCTCGAAAAGGTGGGCATCGGATTGCTTGTACTCGCTGCCCTGCTGCTCTTTATCTCGTTTACGCTCATCAACAATACCGTGCAGATGGGTATCTTCGCCAGACGCTTCAGCATTCACACCATGAAACTCGTTGGTGCGTCGTGGAGCTTTATCCGCTGGCCCTATATCCGGCAGGCCATCGCCTTGGGACTCATTTCCAGCATCTTAGCCATCATCGTTCTTGCAGGCGGCGTCTATTTCCTCTTCCTCTACGAACCCGATGTCTATCATGTCATCACGTGGCAAGTCATGCTCTTCACCGCTGTGGCCATCATCGTGTTCGGACTCTTTATCACCATCTTCTGCTCATGGCTCTCTGTCAATAAATTCCTTAAAATGAAGGCCGGCGAGCTCTACCGCGTATAATGCTGTTAACTCCCCAACTCCCCAATTACTATTGTCCAAACTCCCAAACTCCTATACTCCCCAAATACTATTGTCCAAACTCCCAAACTCCTATACTCCCAAACTCCCCCAATACGATAGTTCAAACTCCCCAACTCCTGAAATATATAGAAAATAATGAATAAAAGAGATTATGCTTTCGACCGCACCAATTTCATCCTGCTCGCAGCAGGCATGGTGGTGGTCATTATTGGTTTTATTTTGATGAGCGGTGGCTCCTCGACCGAAGAGGCGTTCAACCCCGACATTTTCGGTACCATGCGCACAAAGATTGCACCAGTCGTCTGTCTCATTGGTTTCTTGTCGCTGATTTATGGTATCGTGCGCAAACCAAAAGATACCGACCCCGAAATCACCACCAGCTTGGCAAGTAATAATAGTCAGACGGGCATAACTACTCCTGATAGCCAAAAAAGTACGATTAGCCCTGCTAATCCTACTGACCCCGTTAGCATATCTACTAAGCCGGCCAAGCTAATCACCAACAACAAAAATCGTAAGAAATGACCATCATACAGACGATTATCATTGCCATCGTGGAAGGACTCACGGAATTTCTTCCCGTATCGTCCACAGGCCACATGATTATCACACAAAATCTTATGGGGGTGCCTCAAGGCGATGCCTTCGTACATGCTTTTACTTTTATCATCCAGTTTGGTGCCATCCTATCGGTGGTATGCCTCTATTGGAACCGATTCTTTCATATCGACCATTCTCCGGCTCCGGCGGGAAGTAATGTCTTCCAGAAACTGATTCACAAATTCCGTTTCTATTGGCTGCTCTTCATCGGCGTGCTGCCGGCTATCATCATCGGTTTATTAGCCAAAAAGTCAGGATTCCTTGACTGGCTGCTCGACAGCGTATGGGTCGTTGCCATCATGCTCGTCTTGGGTGGTATCTTCATGCTCTTTTGCGACAAATGGTTCAATAAGGGCAAAGATTCCAATCAGGTGAACGAGCGGCGGGCATTTAAGATAGGTCTATTTCAGTGCATCTCCGTCATTCCCGGCGTGTCGCGCTCGATGGCAACCATCGTGGGTGGTATGACGCAAGGACTCACACGGAAACGTGCGGCTGAATTCTCTTTCTTCCTGGCCGTACCGACCATGGCGGGAGCGACACTGCTCGACTTGCTCGACCTTTTCAAGGAGGATACATCGTGGGCTACAGGACATAATATCGCTATGCTCATCTTGGGATGCGTGGTGGCCTTTGTGGTAGCGTTGCTTGCCATGAAGTGGTTCGTCAGCTTCCTCACCAAATATGGCTTCAAAGCATTCGGTGTATATCGTATTGTGGTTGGTGTCATCATCATCGCCTTGATGTTGGCCGGACAATCGCTCGTAATGGTTGATTAAGTGACGGATGGATTTCAAAGAAGGGGTCATCATTCCCATTGACAAGCCTTATGGCATGACCAGCTTCGGGGCATTGGCGCAGGTGCGGTATATGCTGTCGCGGCGATTGGGCGTGAAGCGACTGAAGGTGGGCCACGCTGGCACCCTCGACCCATTGGCGACAGGGGTGCTGCTCTTGTGTACCGGAAGGGCCACAAAGCAGATTGACATTTTGCAGCAGGGAGTCAAGGAATATGCGGCTACTCTTCAACTCGGTGCCACCACACCCTCGTTCGATATGGAGCATCCCGTCGATGCCACCTTCCCCACAGCCCATATCACACGTCCGATGGTGGAACAGGTGCTGCTGCGTTTCCACGGCGACATCGAGCAGGTGCCGCCCGCCTATTCTGCCTGTAAGGTGGAGGGCAAAAGGGCATACGAACTCAAAAGGGGAGGGGAAGAGGTGCAACTGAAGGCCAAGACACTGCGCATTGACGAGATAGAACTGACGGATTTCAACATCGAAAGGATGCAAATGACCATCCGCGTGGTGTGCAGCAAAGGCACGTATATCCGTGCGTTGGCACGTGACATCGGCGAGGCCTTGCAGTCGGGTGCCTATCTCACCGCGCTGCGGCGCTTGAGGGTGGGCGACTATTCCGTCGACGACTGTGTCGAGCTGAGCGATTTTCCCCGATGGTTGGAACAATCCCTTGGCACTGACGGCGCTGACAACAACGGGAACACCTCAGCGGCTAACGACGCTGTGTCGGTTCCATGGAAGACTAAAATTATAACCCCAAAAATATAACATGAAGTTATCGCAATTTAAATTCAAACTCAATGAGGACCAGGTGGCTCTCTATCCCCCTTACCACCGTGATGAATGCCGGTTGATGGTTGTCCACCGGAAGTCGGAAAAGATTGAAATGTTCAAAACCGACAGCAAGGGTAAAGAAATGAAGGATGAGGAGGGAAAACCTGTTTATCTCGATTTCAGAAATATCCTGGATTATTTCGATGAGGGCGACGCGTTTGTCTTTAACGACACAAAGGTGTTCCCCGCTCGTCTGTACGGAACGAAAGAGAAGACCGATGCTAAGATTGAGGTCTTCCTGCTGCGCGAGCTGAATGAAGAGATGAGACTGTGGGACGTGCTTGTTGAACCCGCACGGAAAATACGTATCGGCAACAAACTGTTCTTTGACGAGAGTGGTACGATGGTGGCTGAGGTCATCGACAACACCACTTCGCGCGGACGCACGCTGAGGTTCCTCTACGACTGCCCGCACGATGAGTTCAAACGGGAGTTGTACGCCCTCGGACAGGCGCCGCTGCCTCATTACATCATCGACCATAAGTCGCTCAAAGAGGTGGCCGACCCCGCCGACCCAGAGAAGACGCGTATGGAGATGGTCAGCGACCGTCCCGTGACCGATGAGGATATGGAGAACTTCCAGTGTATCTTTGCCAAAAACGAGGGGGCGGTCACCGCTCCGGCATCAGGACTACACTTCAGCCGTGAACTGATGAAACGCATGGAAATCAAAGGCATCAACTTCGGTTTCCTCACCGTGCATTGCGCACTCGGCAACTTCCATGAGATAGAGGTGGAAGACCTGACCAAGCACAAGATGGATAACGAACAGATGCTGATTGGTGAGGAGGTGTGTGATGTGGTCAATCAGGCGAAGGAGGCCGGCAAGCATGTCTGTGCCGTGGGCACCAGCGTGATGAAGGCCATGGAGACGGCTGTTGGTACGGACGGGAAACTCAAGCAGTATGACGGATGGACCAATAAATTCATCTTCCCGCCTTACGAATTCTCTTTGGCTGATTCGATGATAGGCAATTTCTATCATCCCGAATCGACACTCCTCATGTCGGAGTGTGCCTTCGGCGGGTATGAGCTGGTGATGAAAGCCTATGAGATGGCTCTCGAGAATGGTTACCGTTTCGGCTGTTATGGTGACGCACTGCTCATCCTGGATGATTGATGGGTGATGCCATGTTCATGATGGATGATCGATGAAAACCTTTTTAAGTCTTGGCTCTAATCTTGGCGACAAACGGCGCCATATCCGCAGGGCCATACAGAAAATCGAAGCGCAGGTTGGCCATGTCATACGCCAGTCTGCGCTTTATACCACTGAGCCGTGGGGATTCTCTTCGCCCAACAGCTTCGTGAATGCCGTTGTGTGTGTGGAGACCATGCTTACTCCTTTTGAACTGCTTGCTGCCACACAAGACATCGAACGGCAGATGGGACGCACACAGAAATCTTCCGGCGGCATCTACCACGACCGTGTCATCGACATTGACATCCTGCTCTATGACGACCTCGTCGTCGACACGCCCGAGCTGAAAATCCCTCATCCCCTTATGCTCCAACGCGATTTCGTGATGATACCCCTCAAAGAAATAATGGATGAGTCCACCCACCCGCACGGTCTTTAGACCGTTGACATTCTCACTTTGAACTCGCTATCGCTCGTGCGGGCGGGCACAGTGACCCGCCCCTACAACGTTCTGCGATTCACTATTCCCCCAACATTTCTCTTACCCATCACCCCTTACCTCTTACCTCTAACAAAACTCCGCCCGGCATCAACTGCCCGGCGGAGTTTATTTCTTTCATTGTTGTACCTGTGATTATTTACGCAGACCCAAAGCCTTGATAATCGCACGATAGCGCTCAATGTCGCGGTCGTACAGGTAGTTCAACAATGCGCGGCGCTTTCCTACCAACTGGGTCAGTGACCGTGCGGTAGTATGATCTTTACGGTTCTTTTTCAGATGCTCCGTCAAATGGGAAATACGGTATGAGAACAATGCTATCTGGCTCTCAGCTGAACCAGTATCAGTGTTAGACTTTCCGTACTGTCCAAAGATTTCTTGTTTTTTTGCCTTGTCTAAATACATGATTTGATAATAAATAAAGATGTTTTGCAAAATGCGGGTGCAAAGGTACTAACTTTTCGCCATTCCAACAAATTTTTTGCAAAAAAATCATGAAGTATTTTTCTTTGATATCCGCGAATCACCATGGCGACCACTCTGCACCGAGGCTATTCCAGCGTGATGGTCACTCGTTTCAGGTCTTTGTCACGCGAACTGGTGCCGTAAAGTATCTCGTATTGCCCCACCTTGGTGTGCATGGAATTGGTACCTTCGTCCCAGAACTCGAAACTCTTCTTGTCGAGCGTCAGAACGACGTTCTCGGTCTGACCGGGTTTGATACGGATGCCCTTGAATGCGCGGAGCGACTTCAGCGGACCGTTGGGGTCTGACAGGTTGCGGATATACAGTTGCACCACTTCCTTGCCTTCGCGCACGCCTGTGTTCTTGACGGGGATGCTCACATCATAGCGGATGCCGTCGGCATTCTCATGCGGCCAATTCTTGATTTGAGCGTCACCAATCTCAAAAGTCGTATAGCTCATACCATAGCCGAAAGCGAAGAGGGGGTCGTTGAAATAACGATAGGTGCGGCCTTTCATCGAGTAGTCTTCATAATCGGGCAACTGGTCGCTTCTCTTGTAGAAGGTGACGGGCAACTTGCCCTCGGGGTTGTAATCACCGAACAGCACATCGGCAATGGCGGTGCCTCCCTCCTCGCCGGCATACCATGCCTGCACGATGGCGTCGCACGTCGCCGTCTCAGGTTCTAAGGCGATGGCCGAACCCGAACAGTTGACGAAGATGACTTGTTTGCCGGCGTCTTTCAATGCTTTGAGGAAATCGCGCTGCACCTTTGGCAGTTCAATGTTGGTGCGGTCGCCACCTTTAAAACCGTCGATGTCAACGGGCATCTCCTCGCCTTCAAGCGATGCGGAGATACCACCCACGAAGATGACCTTGTCGATACCTTGGAGTTGGCTGATGACTTGCTTGTAGTCGATGGGCAACTCTTTGGCCACATTGATTTTAAGGTCGGCATTGTAAGTCTGGATGTGCGAGAAGCGTACTTCGATACGGTAACTCTTGCCCTTCTCAGCCTGGATGGGTACGCGGTTGGGCGTGGTGCGCCAAATGTGGTGCTGGAACTTCCTTTCACCGTCGATATAGAGTTCGAAATGGCCGGTGCCATCGACATTCACCACATACTCGCCCGACTCTTTCGGGGTGAAGACGGTCTCGTACTTGGCCGAGAAATCCTCTAATTGAACACCGGGGGCGAAGTTGTGCATACCGGCGGTAGTGACGGCCACGGGGGTGGTGTAATATTGGGTGGTCACGGGCTTGCCCTCCATCTTACGGTTGTTCCAGAATGTGCCTTTCAAACCTTTCTTGCCTTCAAAACTGCACTGCGACTCCAAGAGGCAGTCCATCACTTTGTCGTAGGTCAGGTCGCAGCCCGGATGGTAGAACAGTTTCTTCTGCTTTCCTTTGATGCCGTCGAGGATGGTGACGGTATGATTGGGCATGCCGTTGTAGTTGCCCCACATCAGCGGCGCATTGTTGGCGTTGGGACCGATGACGGCTATTTTCTCTTTGTTCTTTTGCAGCGGAAGGATGTTGCCCTTGTTTTGTAGCAGCACGATGGTCTGACGAGCCATGTCGAGGGCGAGTTGGCGGTGCTCCTTCGAGTCCATGGCGGAATAGGGTATCTTCGACCATTCCACGAGCGACGGGTCGTCCATCTCACCCAGGTCGAAACGGCCTTCCAGCAGACGGATGACGTGCTTGTCCACTTCAGCCTCGGAGAGATATCCGCGTCTTACCGCCTCGGGGATACTGCGATAGGCGTAGCCGAATCCGCATTCCACATCGGTGCCTGCAATCACGGCTTTGGCGGAGGCGTGTACGGGAGTTGATGACGATTTGTGCGAGGTGTAGAAATCGGAGACGGCACCGCAGTCGCTAACCACGAGATACTGGAAACCCCACTCATCGCGCAGGATGGTCTGCAACAGACGTTGCGAACCGCAGCAGGGGTCATCATCCAGTCGTTGGTAGGCGCACATCACCTCGCGGACCTTGGCATCTTGGACCAGTGTCTTGAAGGCGGGCATGTAGGTCTCCCATAAGTCGCGGGGCGACACATCGGTCAGGTTGGCGCTGTGGCGCGTGTATTCCGGTCCGCTGTGCACGGCATAGTGCTTGGCGCACGCCCATAGTTTGCGGTATTTGGCATCCTCGGGACCCTGCAAGCCCTTGACCACCTGGGTGCCCATCACCGAGGTGAGGTAGGGGTCTTCGCCGTAGGTCTCCTGGCCCCGGCCCCAGCGCGGGTCGCGGAAGATGTTCACATTCGGTGTCCATACAGAGAGACTGTGAAATTTCTCATCCTCGCCCGAACCGCGCAGCATCCGCTCGTTGTACTGGGCGCGAAACTCCGTGCTGGTGGCGTCAAACACCCGGTAAAGCAAATCGGGGTTGAACGATGCTGCCATGGCGATAGGCTCGGGAAAGACGGTGACATTACCCATGTTGGCGGCACCGTGAAGAGCCTCGCTCCACCAGAAGAATTTCTTGATACCGAGGTGGGGGATGGCTGGGCTCTCGTCGAGCATCAGCATGGCTTTCTCCTCAAGAGATAACAGACTGCAGAGATCCTTGGCACGCTCTTTGGCCGGGAGCGTCGGATTCTGATAAGCATGTTGCTGGGCCGAGGCTGTCAAGGTGATACAGCACAAGGCGATAATCGTGTAAATTTTCATGTGATAGTAGTGATAGGATTTTCTGTTTGCAAAAATAAAAAATAAAATTAATAATGTGGTCTGTTTGCCAAAAAAAATTCTTAACTTTGCAGCCGCTTTACATCTTTATGCAATTTATATCCATAGCGAATATGAAAAAATACCTGGTAATCACACTGTTGTTGGCTTTCGCGCTCATTGCCGGAGCCGTTCCCGCCAAACGCGGACAATGGACTGTCATCACCCTCGACGACGGCACACAAGTCAAGGTTGAACTGCGAGGCGATGAGCATTTCCATTTTTTTGCTGACCAAGAAGGCAACAGCTATTTTTTTGATGCTGATACCGAAACCTATCGGAGAATGAGCAACGTTGAGGTTGGCTTGAGGAACCATACGGCCAAAATGCGGCGTGCGGCGAAAATACCTGCACACAGGGCGTTGAAAAACAAAGAGACATCGCTCTTCCAAGGTGAGAAAAAAGGCCTCATCATTCTCGTGGAATTCAAAAACTCGCATTTTGCTGAAAGTCATACCCTTGAGTATTACAATCAACTCATCAACGAGCAGAATTTCTCCTCGTCAGAAGGATATGTGGGCAGCGTGCGCGACTATTTCCATGACCAAAGCAACGGGCAGTTCGACCTCTCGTTCGATGTCGTCGGACCTGTTCCCATGCCCAACGATTATGCTTATTACGGGCGCGACTCGGGGGGTGAGGGCAACGATGTCAGACCTGGCGAGATGGTGGCAACTGCTTGTAAGGCGGTGGACGATGAAATCGACTTCAGCACCTACGACTGGGATGGCGACGGGGTCGTGGAGGAGGTCTATGTGCTGTATGCCGGACACGGGCAGGCCGATTACTACGACCGCGACTCCAAGGTGATATGGCCACACATGTATCAGCTTTCAATAAGTGATTACGGGAGAGTGCTGACACTCGACGGCGTGGATATCGATGTCTATGCGTGCAGCAATGAGATACAAGCCGATGGCACTCCGTCGGGCATCGGTACCTTCTGTCATGAATTCTCGCACTGCATGGGATTCCCTGACGCTTACGACACCATGAGCGACTCCTCCTACTATTACTCTAACTATGGTATGGGTTCGTGGGACCTGATGGACGCTGGCTCCTACAACGGCAATATGTTCGTCCCCGCAGGCTATTCGGCCTACGAGAAGTGGGAGTGCGGATGGATTGAACCGGTGGAATTGCTTCGTGACACCACTGTGACCGACATGAAGACGGTCTATGAAGGTGGCGAAGCGTATATCCTCCGCAACCAAGGCCATCCCGACGAGGTCTATATCTTGGAAAACAGACAGAAGAAACGCTGGGACGCAGAACTGCCCGCATCGGGAATGCTCATACACTATGTCGATTATGATGAGACGCTGTGGGAGTTAAACTGCCCCAACGGGTGGGAATCTATCATCAAGTCCACCTATGGCATTGATAGCGACCATCAGCATCTCACCATTGTTCATGCCGACGACTCGGATGGGTCATGGGACGAGAACGGCGACACATATCCCTACAAAGGGAACAACACCTTCTCCAAAACGTCCACACCTGCGGCGAAGTTGTGGCACAAGAATACCGACGGTACGAAAGTGCTCAACATCGAAGTCAAGAACATCACAAAGAATGCGGACGGCACCATGGCTTTCGAATTCCGTAACCTGAACGAACCCGTTGACCCTGTTGACCCCATTGACCCTGTCGATCCCGATGACGAGGGATATACGGTGGTGTTCTATGAGTCGTTCAACAAATGCGAGGGAACGGGCGGCAACGATAACCTATTCTCGGGTTCCATAGCCAACTATCCGTTCATTCCCGACTTCGAGGGATGGACCACGTTATACAGTTCTAAGTTTGGCGCAAACAAATGTGCGCGCTTCGGCTCTTCCACGAAGAAAGGCACCGTCACTTCACCTGCCTTTGAAATCGAAGGCGAGGTGGAACTGCTCTTCCGTGCTGCCCCGTGGGCTAAGGCAGGCACCTCACTCGTCCTCTCTGTCAATGGCGATGCCACGTTGTCCGAAACCGAGTTGAATATGAAACAAAACGGATGGACCAGTTATCTTGTCACCCTGACTGCCAATGATGATGAGGTCACGGAGCCATCGGAACTGATGAGGAGAGCGGCGGAAGCCAAGACCGTTTCCATCACGTTCGACCCCGAAGGACGATTCTTCCTTGACGAGGTGAAGGTGCGGAAGAAGAATGCCGAAGACCCCCCTGTGGTGGATGGCATCCGTGAGGTCAACACATCCCAGACCGTCTCCCGTGGCATCTACAGCCTCGACGGCCGCTATGTCGGTACCGACTTCACCTCCCTCCGTCCCGGCGTGTATATCATCGGAAAGAGAAAAGTGGTGAAAAAATAAAGGAGTATAAGACTTTGTCTTATGTCTTACAAGAGAAATGTCAGGTGCACAACACACCTGACATTTCTCATATCTCTTACCTCTCACCCTTTACTTCTCACCTCTTTAATTCCTGAACACAATCCCGTCGCCGAACGAGTCGATGATGATGGGCTTCTCGTTGGTCACACGACCGGCAAGCAACTGCTTCGACAGGTCGTTGAGCACCAGACGCTGGATGGCGCGTTTCACAGGACGGGCACCAAACTCGGGGTCGTAACCCTCGTCGGCCAGGAAGTCGATGGCTTGTGCCGTGGCCTCCAACTGGAACCCTTGCGGTGCCAACATCTTCTTCACGTTCTCCAACTGCAACTTCACCACATCGGCTATCTCTGTGCGCGTCAGCGGCAGGAACATGATGGTCTCGTCGATACGGTTCAGAAATTCCGGACGGATGGTCTGTTTCAACAAGTTGAACACATTGCCTTGCAGCGTGTTGAGGTCTTTGTCCGACAACACCTTGTCTTGTCCGGCTCCGCGTTTCATACCACGCTGTTCCACAAACTCACGAATCATCTGACTGCCAAGGTTCGAGGTCATGATGATGATGGTGTTCTTGAAGTTGGCCGTGCGACCTTTGTTGTCGGTCAACCGTCCGTCGTCAAGCACCTGCAAGAGGATGTTGAACACATCGGGATGGGCTTTCTCTATTTCGTCGAACAGCACCACCGAGTAGGGCTTGCGCCTCACCGCCTCGGTCAGTTGACCGCCCTCGTCATAACCCACATATCCCGGAGGGGCGCCAATCAACCGGCTCACGGTGTGTTTCTCCTGATACTCGCTCATGTCGATACGCGTCATCATGCTCTCATCGTTGAACAGGTAGTCGGCCAGAGCTTTTGCCAGTTCGGTCTTACCCACACCTGTCGTACCGACGAAGATGAACGATGCGATGGGGCGCTTCGGGTCTTGCAGTCCGGCACGGCTGCGGCGCACGGCATCGGCCACGGCATTGATGGCCTCGTCCTGCCCGATGACCCGCTTATGCAGTTCTTCCTCCAAGTGCAGCAGTTTCTCGCGTTCACTCTGCATCATCCGAGTCACGGGAATGCCTGTCCAGCGGCTCACCACTTCGGCAATGTCGTCGGCGGTCACTTCCTCGCGCACCATGGCATTGCCGCTCTGCGAGTCGTGCAATTGTTGCTGGATGGTGCGGATGTCATTTTCCAACGCCTGTATCTTACCGTAGCGTATCTCCGCCACGCGCTCGTAGTTGCCCTCGCGCTCGGCACGCTCGGCCTCAAACCGCAAATCCTCCATCTGTTGTTTGTCTTGTTGGATGCGGTTGATGAGTTCGCGCTCGCCTTCCCATTTTGCGCGGAAGTCGTTCTCCTGTTCTTTCAACTCGGCGATTTCCTTGTCCAGTTGTGACAATTTCGTGCTGTTGACAGTGGCCGCTTCTTCGGTCTGCATCGGAGCCGACTGTTCCTTGCGGATGGCCTCGCGCTCAATCTCCAACTGAGCGCGCCGACGGGTAATCTCGTCCAATTCCTCCGGCACACTGTCGCGCTCCATACGCAGTTTGGCGGCAGCCTCGTCCATCAGGTCGATGGCCTTGTCGGGCAGGAAGCGGTCACTGATGTAGCGCTCGGAGAGTTGCACGGCGGCGATACACGCATCGTCCTGAATACGCACCTTGTGGTGGTTTTCGTAGCGCTCTTTCAGTCCGCGCAGGATGGAGATGGCGCTCAACTCGTCAGGCTCGTCCACCATCACGGTTTGGAAACGGCGTTCCAAAGCCTTGTCCTTCTCGAAATACTTTTGGTATTCGTTGAGCGTGGTGGCACCGATGGCACGCAGTTCGCCACGCGCCAGCGCCGGTTTCAAGATGTTGGCGGCATCCATGGCACCCTCGCCACCGCCGGCACCCACCAGCGTGTGTATCTCATCGATGAAGAGAATGATACGGCCGTCGCTCTTCGTCACCTCTTTGATGACGCTCTTCAGCCTTTCCTCAAATTCGCCTTTGTATTTCGCGCCGGCGATGAGCTGACCCATGTCGAGTGAGTAGAGTTGTTTCTCTTTCAGGTTCTCCGGCACGTCGCCGCGCACGATACGTTGAGCCAGACCCTCCACGATGGCGGTCTTGCCGGTGCCCGGTTCACCGATGAGGATGGGGTTGTTTTTCGTACGCCGTGAGAGAATTTGCAGCACACGCCGTATCTCGTCGTCACGTCCGATCACAGGGTCGAGTTTACCCTGACGGGCATCTTCCACCAGATTCTTCGCATATTTTTGCAGACTCTGGTAGTTCTCGTCGCCCGAAGCCGTCTGCACCTTTTCGCCCTGACGCAGTTCCTGCACCGCTTTAAGCGTGTCCTTGGCCGTGATGCCCGCGTCTTTGAGGATGCGGCTTGCCGTGGAGTTCACGTCAACGAGTGCGAGCAGCAGCGGCTCGACCGACACGTATTCGTCGCCGAGTTTCTGCGAGAAGTCCAATGCCCGTTGCAACACTTGGTTGCAGGTCGATGAGAAGTAGGGTTGTCCGCCCTGTACGTGGGGCAGATGTTGGATGGCCTGGTCGGTCACCGTTTCTATCTGCGAGGGGTTCAACCCCGTCTTCTGGAAGACGAAGTTCACCACATCGCGTCCTTTTTGCAGAATGCCTTTCAGCAGGTGCTCCGGCTCCACGGCTTGTTGTCCGTTGCGCTCAGCACTGTCGATGGCCTCTTGCACAGCCTCTTGGGCTTTGATGGTAAATTTGTCGAATGTCATATTATTACTCCTTTCTTGTTTTTTATTCATATTACAACAAATAATGTTCCGACCATATAGAAAACCATTAAATCCGCCAAAATGTCACAAAACGCGACATTTTGGCGGAAAAGATGGTGTGCACAGTGTGTTATCCTGAATGGGGCCTGTAAACTGATGACTCTGAGCGTTTCCTCCGTCGGGGCAGGTCTCTGTGCCCGCCCGCTCTCAGAATCCGACCCTCCTGCTCTCATTGGCATCCAGATGCTCGTTGTCGCAGTGACTGATGAGCGTGCTAAGCGAGTCAGCACTGTCACCGTGGAGGATGCAGTCGATGTTGTAATGCCGGGCGATATTCTCAATCTGTCCGCCGCTGAAATCGTATTTTGCAGCCAACGTCTGCACGTCATCCTCATTCAGTTCGGGAATCATCTCATGCCAGATGTGAGCACGAGCCTCGGCTGTGGGCTTCTCAAACTTGATTTTGTAGAGGAAACGGCGCTCGAATGCCTTGTCGAAGTTCTGTTGCAGGTTTGTGGTGGCAATCATGATACCATCGAGCGACTCCATTTCCTGCAAGATGATGTTCTGGATGGAGTTTTCCATTTTGTCCACAGCGTTTTGAGCACCGTTCTTCCGGATGCCGATGATGGCGTCGGCCTCGTTGAACAGGAGGATAGGGGTGGCCTTTGCCTTGCCCACCAACTCGCGGTAGCGGTCGAAGAGCGCTTTGATGTTCTTTTCCGACTCGCCCACCCATTTGCTTTTGATTTGCGGTACGTCCACCACCATGATGTTGCGCCCCGTCTGGCGGGCCAACTGATACACCGTCTCTGTCTTTCCCGTGCCGGGCGAGCCGTAGAAAAGGCATGCGAAACCATTGCGGAACCCCTTCTTTTTCATGCGCTCTTGTACCTTGCAGAAGTTCTCCGGCATGAGGAATGAGCCCAAATCCCGTACTTGGCGGTCGATGTCATCGGAGAAGAACAGTTTTTTCTCCGTCAGTTTTTCCGTCTCCAGCATGTCAGCGATTTTCTCATCCACGGTGTTGATTCTAAACTCGCCCAGCAGTTTGCGTTTGGCTTCCTCCGTCAGTTTATAACGGCTGTTATTGGCTATGCCGTCCTCGCACAGATGCTCGATGATGTGCTTTTTCATCAACCGATGTTCACCGCTTCGCAAATCGGCTTTGGCTTTGAAGAACTTCCTGTCGGAGTCGTAGGCGTCCTCAATCTGATTGAAACGGATATCATCGTCATCCCTGCTGACAAGCAGATGGCAGAACAGTGTCGTCAACAACATGTCCTCATTGTTGAGGTTGTATTCATTGAGATGGCGCACGAAACCCACTTGAGGGTTCTCGTCGTACAGCATTTCCAGTTCTGTGCTCAACTCCTCCGCCGTGATGGCATCATTATAGAGGTCATCAAACCACAAATTGAGCAAATCGAACATGGCGGCGCAGTCGAGGTTCGTGCGCTGAGGGAGTTCATACACCTCGTTGTGTTTCATACTGCGGATGACAGCGGTGGGGATATCAACGCTGTCCTCTTCTTTTACATCACGGAAGCGGAGCAGCCGGCGCCGCACCAGTGTGTCGATGTCGGCCGCATAACTGTACGCACTGATTTTGCTGACGTCCAAGTGTGTGGACAGGTCATCGTAGTTCACACAATGAGGTCCTCTTTCCATACAGACACAAAAGAGTACCGCCTGCTGCTCGGTGATGTTGTAACTTTTCGCGAGAAAGCAGATTTCCTTCTTGGCTTTCTTTAAGACGGACTTGTTCATGTGGGAGTTTTTCGACACTTCTACTACGCGCTCGATGGCATAGAGCAACGTCATTTCTTTCTTGTTGCTTGTGAGATTGGTTTTTGTCATATTCTTGAATGGTTTTGTATCATACATATAGACATTTTCAGAATAAATTTCAAATAAAAATTGCCCGTTTCACGGTTTTAACATTGTTTAAGAATTTCTTGTCCGATTTCCCCTTTTTGAGCATCAGTAACTCCGCTCTCTGAAGGTATTCCATTATTCTTTGCCATTGTCCTCGTTTTTTTGATGATGCTGCAAAGTAAACAAAAACCTCCGCCAGTTTGTGGCAGAGGTTAAACAAAACGTCATTTTAATCACACAAGTTCCTACAGCTCCACAATAAGGAGGAATGACAATACCAGTTATGAAATCAGTTTGTATTATATTTCTCCATGACGTGTTAGAGAGTCACGGTTTAGGATGGCAATGACCTTGTCCGCAATGTCTTCCGTTATACCGTCATTTTAATATGCTGTCTATGATAGGATATATTTCAGCTTCATCCTCATAGGGATGGATGTTGTAGAAACTATTTCCAGCCAGCATTGCCGAGAGGTTTGTTCTATTCTTGTTGTAGAAGATATGGCAAGGTTTCTGGAAACGCTCAGCGTATGCCAACTCATAACCAACACCCAAAGACGGACAAGTACACTCGGCTATCAGGACGTCACTTTCACGTAGCCAAGTAGTATCTTGGTTGTATATATCGGTTACAGTTTGCCCTTCTTCTGACAAATTGAGGTTGCCGACATGTTCTGTCAGCACCACGTCAGTCTTCTGAATGTATTTAATCAGTCGTTCATATAAGGCGGCATCAACGCGCCCGCCTCGGATTGATCCTGCAAAATATACTTTCATAACGGTGTTATTGGTATTTAAGTCTTATTTGTGAATGGAGTGTCAATATACTATCGGGTCAGGACAGAACTCTCTACGTTTGCATGATTTGCAGTGCTTTCCCATCCACACCTCATCAAATTGATTCATGGCCTGTTCCACGATTTCGGGTTCATCCGTCAGGATGCCAGCCTCGAAGTTACGAGTCGTTTCAGCCTTCATCCCGATGCCGGCACCCGTCAGGTTAGCACTGCCAACATACACTTCCTTGCCATCAAAGACAAGCATCTTGAAATGAACACGCGGACAAAGCACCCGTTCTAAGCGGTCGTAGAGTACCGGGTACTTGTCAAAGTCCTCACGAAAGTTCGGCCCCGGTTCTTTGGCATGAATGAGCCTTACCTCCACACCACGCCGAATGAGTTGGGCAAGCACTGCCAACAGCGGCTTCTTCTCGCCGTCAACCTCCACATACAGGTCTTTGATATCAGCGGTACCAATCCATAGCATGTGCTTCACGGACGGAACCCGTGAAAGCACATCTTTGTAGTGGGAGGAGTTGGAGATGTATTGAAACATAGTGTATTAGACAAATAACTATGTGTTTGAATCTATCTCTGATTGTTCGGATTTCAATTTTTCGATAATCGATTCCACAACATTGGCCGTTTTTGTATCGACATTAAAACAGTAGTAATCCTTTCTATCACCTTGTTCTGTCTCTTTTTTATTTGGCCGATGTATGTAATTCCAATTGTTATCCATTAGATAAATATCATAGGCTTGGTTATTCCTCTCCCTATACCATCTAAAATAAATAGTTTTATTTTGTTCTTTGTATATTATATCAATATCAAAGCCCCAAAGTAGATTCGTGTTAGGAATAACCACGTCCTTATTATTGAGTTGAAACCTGGTGTCTTTTAGCATCATCTCGAGAATGACCTTGTTTCTATCGTCGTATGATAGCAAAACCCCACGCTTAGCATTACAGAAATATAATGCATCATGGGGCGATCGGATGTACATATCCTTCTTGTTATATTCTTTTTGCTTATTAATAATATATTCTATTAAAGAGCAGTTTGCTAATGTCTTAATTCTATTATCATTGATTTCATCTCTATTTCTAGGTTCGTATCCCATCAGAATATGATGTACAGGGGAGGCATATACATATTGATAGTTTCTATTTCTATCAGTCAGTGTTAAAATATTCTCTTTCCATGTTGTCGCCAAGCCATTGAATATTTTGTGAGACCAACATAATTGGTCATCCCATTGATCACAATAGCTGTATAGACAGAGTAATGTGTTAATCAAATAATCTTTTCTCAACCCTTTTGCATCGAATATTTGTTTCGCTATTTCCAGTTTATGGTCAAAGTGGTTCCATGCTGTTGGTTGTCCGTTGACGTCATTGAAGAGAAATGCAATAGCACCTTTGAAGAAATACAACTTTTCGGCATCGTTGATAATCTCTTCCCAGGTATGATAGGCTGAACCATCTTCTTTTTTGCAAGAACCTTCATGTTTACGTAAATTCCCGCTTTCATCAAGGATTTGCTTGGCTTTTGCGATTTCTTCTTTTAGTTGTTCTGAGGGATTGGTAAAAAAATGGTTAGATAGAGTTTTATAGAAAGCATTTGGTTCAGGTTTATAACTATCAAGAATCTCTTTAGCTCGTTCACAAAATGTAATGTAGTTATCATATCCTGTAACATAGTTTTCTGCCATGTTCCAGGCAAATCTCATCGCATCTTTATCACCGTCGAACAAGACATAAGTAAAAATGACAGCCAAGAATTTATATTCGGATTTGTCCGATACTTTTATTGCGTCATTACTCCAATAAGGGGTAATTTTGGGGGCTGTTGTCAGGGCATAGGCCAATTTCGGAAAAGCTTTTTCTAAATCCAGTACAATTTTTATAGGTTCAAACGGTATAAAATCAGCATAACTATCTTTGCTGTTTAGGGACTGCAGGTCTTTAGCCATTTGTTCTTCATCTGTGCCATACGCTGCCCAATAACCCGCCAAGAAACGAACGATGAATTTTGTTATGCTTTCATCGTAATTTTCAGGATGTTCCTTGTCCCAAAATGCTTCAGTCCAGTTTCTATCCATAAAATATTTCCACTTTGCTTTGAAACTGTCTTTGGGTGAAGCGTCACATTTAGGGAAACATTTATCTTCAATTTCAATATCTTCTGGCAAGACCTTCTCCATCTTTGCTTTCAAATTCTCGAAAGCAGTCAAGGGTTTGCCACGAGAGTTCATTTTCAGATAAAGATTCTCGTTCAAGCCGTTGGATTCCAAATCAAAGAAGAAGAAAGTAACCTTTTCCAAATTTGGATAGTCAGTTATTTTCTTACATTTTTTGTGAATGGCATCTAACATATTCAACATTCCTTCCACGGTCGGGTCTTTCTCCCAATAATTCATAAACCAGGAAAAATCCTTTATAACATCAGAAACGTTTTTGTCATTTGGGACAGCCCATTCTTCGCTCGTAATGCTTTTGCAAAAGTCTGATGCAGCACGACGCGTGTCGTATGAGAATTTAGACAAATAAAGTTCTGTATTTGTTTTTCCTGCTTTTTGACCATAAAGATGCAACAAGAAAAGCGTTGTCAATCGTTGCTGCCCATCAACGGGAATGAAACAGTTCTTTTCTTCGCCGTCGATAATTCGTTTTTCTTTAGAACCAAACACAAGGTTAAAGTGGACTTCATTGCCACTGAAAATGTCGTTCAGTAAATTATTTCTGACATCTTCTGCTTTTTTATCTGTCCGTCCCTGAGCGTAATCACGCTGAATCATTGGAACCAGTATTTTATCATATTGCTCCAACAATTTTGGAAAAGTGTATTTTTGATAATTTGATGTATTATTGCTCATTGTCAAAGAATTTTTTAATAGTTTGTTCAAGTTTGTTTTTGTATGACTTTCTGTCGTTTTCATCCCAAAATGCCATTTGTTCAGGATTATCGGAATAGAACTTCATAAAGACATTCATACTGCAAGCAGGAATGAAACTGCCTTGCTGATAATACTCTTGAAGTTTCTGTCTCTTTTCAAAAAAGAACTTGTTTCCAATGCCTCGATTATCGTGTTCTGTAAGAAGAGTTAAGTTCTGAATGCCCATTAAGTCATCGCCAGCAGCAAAATACTTCGCCCTTTCTTCTTCAATGATATTTGTGTCTTTTTCTTCCTTATTTAGGGCATCAATAAGATTTTTGAGATATTCGTTATCATTGAACTTCTCAACAGCTTTTTTCAAGTCATCATCATTTTGGGGATTTTGTGGCGATATATGCTCCACATCCCAGTTGTATTTATGAAGATTTGCAAAAGAGAACTTGACAGCCTCTTGTGGCCTTTCATTCAGAGTTGCGATATTGAACAATAGCAGTAAATTGAAAACCTTATCCTTGTTTTCATCATACCTTAATTGCATAAAACCATCAGGATAGTCTATGTGATTCTTACATTCATCGACAAGCCATTTCTTGAATCCCTTTTTTGACTTTTCTTCGCAAAATTTCTTGTAGATTTCGCATAATGTTTTTCCTCCATTGGCGGCTCTGTGATAACCGATGAGATTGTACATTACAGAATCTTTGAACCATCCTTCCGTAATATGGAATACTTTTCGAACATCTTCCCAAGTGTCCTTTGACTGTTTGTATGGTTCTTTGTCCCCATTTATCAAATCATTGAAATAGAAGAATGTTCTAAAAGGTTCATCAGTACGATATTTGCCATTTTGCACACTCGATTCAAGCATTAAATCAAACAGCAAATTGACACAGGAAGATGGTTTGGGTGTGTTACCTGCAAGAAAATACCAGAAATCATCCTGCCGTAATGTGCGTTCTATTTGGTCAAATTCATCGGCAACCAAACGTTGCTCTACTTCGCGGTGTGCAATATCTTCCTTCCCTACTTTGTTCAAAAACAAAGCTTTGATAAGCTCTGCATTCGTCAAGGCAATTTTACCAGAATTAAGATTGTTGAAAATATCGTGTTCTTGCTCTTCGGTTCCAACATTATAGAAAATGAATTTGGTCTGTTCTAAAATCTTGTTGCGAAACACCTCGATGTCTATTTTAACATCCTTTGGATTAATCCAGTTCTTTTCTTCATCGTTTCGTTTTTCTAAATGAATCCACCTATCTATGAAGTATTTAGCACTCGTCAAATGGTATATTTCGATATTATCTTTCTTAATCTTATCGCTCGAATCGCACACTTCGATGTATGACTCTCGCTCATATTCTATAGATGGACACTTTTCATTCTCCAATGCTTTTAAAATCAAATAAATGGTAGTTAAACGCTGTTGTCCATCAATGACAATCCATTCCCCTTTAAGTAACTTTTTTACATCTTCGATTGAATTTGCCTTCTTTATTTCAGCAAGCAAATTTTCTTTTCTTCGCTTTTTTACGACTAATGGTTGTAGACAATAGAACTCACCGTCAACTCCCTTGCTGAACTCCAAAATATCATTTAGCAAGTTTTCAATTTGCAGGTCTGTCCAACGGTATCCTCGTTGGTAACTTGGTATAAAGAACTTCATCCCAAGAAGTTCACTTACCGATTTTAGTCCGATTTTATTTTCTGCCATATACGAAGTTTTTTTATTGAAGTTATTACATGCTGTCGCTCACACCTCATCCGTAGTCTAATGTATGTCAGTGATAAAAAACTTGTCATCAGATATTCAGAAACCTTTCTTTATGATTCATCAATGTATCAACCACATCCACAACACATTTGCAGATTTCCTCTTCTTGCACTTCCTGGCTGAAGTAATTGCCATCAACTTTGAACTCAGGCAAAATGGAACTGATAAGTTCGCAGATTGTGAGCTGTTTTTGGCTTGCTTTGAAAGAGAAATCAACTTTGGTGTCAAGGAATTGCATGCTAATGATAATGTCGACCAATCCGAGTGGGAATGTCAAGTTACCATTACTGTCCAAGTCCATGTCATAACCGTTGTCTTTTAACGATTGCAGAACTTGTTTGCACATTTTGTCATTCTTCTCAGTTCGTATGTCATCTTTTATGAACGAAATATCAGACAATAACAACTCTATGGCTTCCAATTCTTCATTGAGTTCCATTTCCTTATCTTCCAGAAAAGCCAATTTGTCTTCATAAGGCAAATCTTTTATTACTTCACGAATGCCGTCAATATCAAAATCTATCATATCAATAAAATTAAGTGATTTATAAAAATTCAGGCACATGTTTCTGCGTCAGCAAATGCGTTATTCATTCTGCTGGTTAATCAAGTTCACTACAACCTTCACCATCACATCCTTCTCCTCTGTTTTACTCTCGGCAATCATTAGTGTCAGTGCAACGAGCGTATTGTCAGCCAACCGTTTGGAACCGTCTTTACGATATAGTATATGGTTGTTGTTAAGAAACCAGAGGAAGAGAGTGGCGGCAATACGCTTGTTGCCATCACTAAAGGAATGGTTCTTGGTGACGAGATAGAGCAACATGGCGGCTTTCTCCTCTACACTGGGATAAAGTTCTTCACCTCCAAAGGTCTGATAGATCTGACCAATACTGCTCTTAAAGGAATCGTCCTTCTCATTACCAAAGAGTGCTGAACCTCCAAACTTTTCGCGCAAGCCATTGATAGCCTCCATCGCATTCTCATAGGTGGCATGGAAGGGCTCTTCTTTGGTCGTCTTATCGATGGAGAGCCGCTCATAGTCGTAATTATCAAGCGTGTCGAGCGCGTATGTATAATCCGTCACCACTTTAAACAGGGCATTGTTTTCATCGTTGGACAATAGCGGCTGATTCTGGATAGTGCGCCCCAACATTCCAATAAGTTGGCGCAGCTCGCCAATCTGTTCCTTTCGGATGCGCTCATTGACCGCATAGCCTTTTACTAGATAGTCCTTGATAATTTTACGGGCCCAAATACGAAAGGCTGTACCACGTTTGCTCTTCACACGATAGCCAACGGAGATGATGACATCAAGGTTATATAGCACGGTTTCTTGTGTCTGTTGTTTCCCTTCAATCGCACCATGTCGAGTGGTATGTGCAAATATTGCACACACCTCTTCTCTGTTCAACTCACCTTCATTAAAAACATTATTGATGTGGCGAGTTATTACAGTTCTGTCTTTCTGAAAAAGAGCGGCCATCTGAGCCTGTGTCAGCCACACCGTCTCGTTCTCCAGACGGACATCAATCTGTGTTTGCCCGTCATCCGTCTGATAGATTACAATCTTATTCTCTTCCATAGTTCTTAATCCTTCTGCAAATATACACCTTTTTTTATTTAATGTATAACAAGAACTAAAAATGTTGCATCCTACACCATATTTTTTACAGTATCTCTCTTGCTATCCATGCACAAGCCTCTGCATCGGCGAGGGCGTGATGATGGTTCTTTAGATAATAGCCGCACGCTGCTGCCACCGTTTGAAGTTGGTGGTTCTCCAAACCAGGAAGCGCGCGGCGTGAGGCTCTAAGTGTGTCGTAGAATATGTAGTCAGGGTAGTCCATCCCATAGACTCGGAACACTGCTCTCAGACACCCTTCGTCAAAGCGTTTGTTGTGGGCAACGAGCGGCAAGCCTTCAATGAGTGGCTCAATCTGAGCCCACACTTTGGGGAAGACAGGAGCCTCTTCTGTGTCCTCGCGGCAAAGACCATGAACCTGTGAACACCAATAGTTATAGTAGTTCGGCTCGGGTTGGATGAGGGAGTAGAACGAATCCACTATTTCACCGTCACGTACGATGACGATGCCGACGGAACAAACCGAAGAGCGCTCATTGTTGGCCGTCTCAAAATCTATTGCTGCAAAGTCTCGCATCATTCATTGCCATTTTATATTCCATGTAATACAATGCAAGGCACCACCCCAAGCGGCAATGTCACGCAGCCGTATTTGGCGAATTTTGCAAGTGGGGTTAAGAGTCTTGATGTATCTTAGAGCCTGCTTGTCTTCTTCAATTCCAAAAGTAGGCACAATAATGAGATGTCCTACCTGGAGGTAGTTGATGTAGGCCCAATTCCATAATGGTTCTGGGTGAGGAACATCAAAAAGCATTTCCGTTACCTCAAAGCCATGCGATTCCATTATTTTACGTATTTCAGAAGCTTCTTTAGGATCAACATCTCTGTGATTTGACATTAAAACTATATTTCCGCCGCACCAATGGATGAAACCATCAGAGTGTCCATAAACGTCGGCTTCTTCGTCATCAGAATCAATACAGTGCCACGGAATAATAATGATTATATGTCTGAGTTCAGTTTCCAACTGCCTCTTGAATTCTTTATCGTTTTTATCCTTGTTATTCTCCGTGAAAACTTTATCTGTCATCACGATATACTCTCCACAGGGTGTCACATTGCCCCCGTCTATCTTGATTTCAGTCTTGCGATGTTTGATAGCCATCGAGTTGCAAACGAGTGACGCATCTGTGATGGTGGCTTTTCTTTCGGAATCGTCTGATAAATAATCCGGCTCGTAACGATAAAGCAAAAAATCGTTTTCATCTATTTGAATAGGCATGTAATCCCGGGCCCAAATATCATTGGTGTGAGGAATAATGTCCCACTCGACTCCCTCTTCATTAAACAATGCTGTCAGTCGTCTAAATGTGTCTGGGTATTTCTTCTCTAATTGGTCAGACAAGAATACTTTATTGCTGTCAATGTCTTTTATCATATTTCAATATCGTTTTTCCGAGAATAGCTCCAAAGACGCGTATCCTTTTTGTTCGTTTTCTTTTCTCCTACATATTCAAACACATTCCTTCTTGGTGCAGGCTGATTTAGTTCATGCTTTGCAGAGGAGACTTGGTCAACCCATATAATGTCGTTACTACCATCTGCTGAAAAACCGTTCAGGTAGTTGTATAGATAGGTTGACCTGTCATCATACTTGCATCCTTTTTTTGTCTCAATAAAGCATTTCGTGTTCTCATCAAAGATGGCATATGCACGAATAAGAGCTGAAGCCCTGTATTTTAAAACTTCGTTTTCGAAAGTAATGTCAAAACCTGAAACGTGAGCATGCAACGTCATTATAGGAAAATAAGGCACTTTTCCATCGTGATATTTACCGTTCCTATGATAGACGATAGGATCTGATACGTTAAGCGGACTACCTTCCTCTGCGTGCAGATAAAACTCGATGGTTTTTAAATACACTCTGTATTCGTTGCGTATTTTGATATACCCATCATACAACAGCGCTTTGGCAATTACTTCAAAAGTTTCTTCAATGTTTTGTTGGGTCGTCAAAGAGACGTTTTCCAAAATGGTTTTTAATGTCATTTTCAATTCTCCTTATTATTAAATTAGATATGCTGTTTTCGACAACGTTCAAACAAACTTGCCATCGTTGTCGGCACGATATTTGTTCCACATCCGTTGAATCTTCCCGGCAATTTCTTGTCGGAGCCAGAGGGGTTCGAGCACTTCGATGTCTTCACCGTTCCTGAGGATTTCCTGTTGGAAGTCAAATGCCGGTCGAATGAACAATGTGAAGAGGCTGTACTCCTCGTTGCGCTCAATCTCTTCTTGTGTCTCGTGAATCTTCAGGTCGCGTATATAGTTGGCGTGACCCGCCGAAACCTTTAGCTTGACGGTTTGCGGTTCCATACTCTGGTCGGCAATGATGCCAAAGCAACCGTCAAAGTATTCCTGAGCGCTCCAGTCCTTGGGCATCTCAAATGTCTCTTCTGTGGCATGAAGCTGTTTGATGCGGTCAAGGGAATAGATGCGCGGGCCTTTCTCATAATAATATGAATAGGTGCTACGTGCCACTAGATACCAACGCTGCCGGAAGAGTTTGACGCAGTAGGGCTGCACATCGAAGTTGTTCTCCTCGTCCTTCCAATAGCTGTGATAGGTGATGTTCAGCACCCGGTTTTCCTTCATCGCCTCGATGATGGGTTGTAAATAAATCTGACCTGACGGAACATATTCCAAAAGGATGCGGTCTTTGATGCTCTGGCTCTTGGCCAAAGCATTGTTCACGCAGAGCGTGTCGTAGAGCCAGGAGCGAAGCCCGTTTCTGCTGATATCTTCCTCGTTTTCGATATAGTAGCGGTATTCGCCACATTTCTCATTGACAATATTGATGCCGAACATATCCCAGATGACATCGCGCCAGTGGAGGAACGTGCGCTTGGGCAATTCCACCCCTCTGCTAATCTCATCGCGTAGCCAACGTTCGTTCAACTCATTGAACGTGATTTTACGTCTGCGATAGACGGTGTCTATCACCCAGACGTATTTCGTAATCAAACTTTGTCCTCTGTCGTTATTAATCATATTCTTGGATTTCTGCTGCAAAAGTAAGTAAAGGTTGTGTCAAATCGTGGCATAGGTTGAAGAAAATTTTGTGGAAATGTCAAATCGACTCCGAAAACGAATCGAAACGGATATCAAATCGAATCAAAAACGGATTCAAAACCGAAGCGCGTTTTCTTAAAATTTCAGTAAAACCCTTTGCGGTTTGAAAAATTTTTACTACTTTTGCCATCAAGAAATCATCGCGTAATCAGACTCCGACAAGTGGAGCAACAACAGAACATGTGTAATCTAACCTATAAAAAATCATAAGCAGATGAAAAAACTTTTGACCTTGGCCGTGATGATGGTGATAACCATCTCCGCCGCCGCACTCCCATACTCGCAGGCACGCACTGAAGCACTCTTCCTGAGCGACAAGATGGCATACGAACTCGGACTGAGCTTGGAACAGTACGAAGCTGTGTATGAAATCAATTTCGACTATTTCTACTGCGTCAACAGCCGCAACGCCATCTATGGCATCTACTGGCAGCGCCGCAACATCGACTTGCAGTATGTGCTCACTCCCTTCCAATACCAATGCTATCAGGTGGCTTCGTATTTCTACCGCCCGCTGACATGGTACCGTGGCTCGTGGCGATTCATCGTCCGCAACCGCTACACCGTCAGCTCCCGTATCTACATGGGCTATCCCACATCCTACCGTTCCTATCGTGGCGGACATAACAAACCACGCAACAGCTACTACCACGGACGCTCGTTCAACCAACCGTCGGCTCCCAATCCGCAGAACCCATACCCCGGCAAGAACAACCGTCACGGTACGAACAACAATCCCAATTCGTTCGACCATAACAATAATTCGGTACGGCCTAATAACAACCAACCCAACCGGCCGAGCACTACCGGCAGACCGAACACGAACAACCGGCCGAGCACTACCGGACGGCCAAATACCAACAACCGGCCCTCTGCCAGTCCCCATTCTATCACTGGCTCGGGCAACGCAGCACAGCCTCAGGCGCCCCAGAAAGCTACACACAAATGAAATAAGCGGCAACACCTTTTCCCCCTCTTTGGGTGAAATCCCCACCACACTTTAGGAAAAATCCCCCTTCGGTTTAGGAGTAATCCTTTGCGAGGGGGCTTTTTTAGCCCTATCTTTGCACCAGAGAAAACAACAAAATGTATCACTCTTTAAAAACATACGACTATGAAGAAAATGATGACCCTGGCAGTGTTGATGACGATAGCCATCCGTGCCGCAGCTATGACATACACCGAGGCTCGCACCGAAGCCCTGTTCCTCAGCGACAAAATGGCCTATGAGCTGGGCTTGAGCAATGAGCAGTTCGATGCTGTGTACGAAATCAACTTTGACTACTTCTATAGCGTCAACGGCCGCTATGATGTGAGTGGAGCCTACTGGAGCCGTCGCAATCTCGACCTGAGCTATGTGCTTACGGCCTATCAGTACAACCTCTATACCTCGATGGACTACTTCTACCGTCCGATCGACTGGTACAATGGCACTTGGCGTTTCACGGTCTATGGCCGCTACACCAACCGCAACTACTTCTATCGCACTCGTCCTACGGTCTATGTGACCTACACGGGGGGCAGAAACCACTACACCAACAGCTATTACGCCGGACGCTCGTTCAACAAGCCGACGACGAATCATAGCAACAGGCCTGCCAACCATGGTAACACAGTGACCCGTCATGGGACCTCTCATAACAACGTGAATGGTACGCGCAACCACGGTCAGGTGTTCGACCACAACAACGGCAACACCGCTCGCAGGAGCAACACGACTACGGCACCCCGCGCCACCCACAAGTAAACGCCTAACGGCACTCTGACCTCCCCCGGGAGGGACTCTATATACCACCAAGGCCCCGGAATCCGTTCCGGGGCTTTTTTTGTACGCTCAGCATAAGTATCGGCTAATGGCTCTGCCTTGAAATCACCATGTTCAAGGTTCCATGTTCAACGCTCATTGTCGAACATTCCTAAAACTTTTTCGACAATGGGGGCCATGTCGTAATAATGGTATTCTGCGAGACGGCCGCCGAAGATGACGTTTGGTTCGCGTGAGGCCAGCAGGGCATACTGGGAATACATCTTTGAGTTGCGCGCGTCGTTGACGGGATAGTATGGCTCCATGCCTTCCTGCCACTCGGTGGAGAATTCGCGGGAAATGACGGTTTTGGGCACGTCGTAAACCTGCTGGCCGAACATCTCGAAGTGTTTGTGCTCGATGATGCGCGTCCACGCCACGGTGTCATCGGTATAATTCACTACGGCATTGCCTTGGTAGTTGGGGGTGTCGAGCACTTCGTGTTCAAACGATACGGTGCGGTAGTTGAGGTGACCGAAACAGTAGCCGCAATATTCGTCTATTTTGCCGGTGAAGACGACGGTTTTGGCCTGTTCTTCCCAATGACGACGTTCTTCAAAGAAGTCGGCGTTGACAACGGTGTCGCTACCGGCGAGCAACCCCTCAATCAGTCGGTTGTAGCCGCCGATGGGGATACCTTGGTAGCGGTCGGTGAAATAGTTGTTGTCGAACACCAGGCGGACGGGAAGACGCTTGATGATGAAGGCGGGCAGCTCGGTGCATTTACGGCCCCATTGTTTCTCGGTATAGCAACGGATAAGCCGTTCGAAGATGTCGCGGCCAACCAACATGAGGGCTTGCTCTTCCAGGTTCGCGGGTTCGCGGCCGTTGAGGGCTTTCACGGCCTCGGCTTTCTGCTCTTCAATCATCGCGGCGGCCTCGGCGGGGGTCTTCACGCCCCACATCTGGTAGAACGTGTTCATGTTGAACGGCAGGTTGTACAACTGACCGTGGTAGTTGGCTACTGGCGAGTTGGTGAAACGGTTGAAGGGTACAATGTTGTTGACGAAGTCCCACACACGCTGATTATTGGTGTGGAAGATATGGGCGCCGTATTGATGCACATTGATTCCTTCCACCTCCTTGCAGTAGAGGTTGCCGCCCAATTGGGGGCGTTTGTCAATCACTAAGCAACTTTTGCCTTGCTTGGTGGCCATGTGGGCAAACGTGGAGCCAAATAGGCCTGAACCTACAATCAGATAATCGTACATAGTATTTTAAGGTTTAAACGTAGGAGCCCCGAAACAACGCTCATCGTTCAACGTTCTGAGGTCTTCGGGATAGGTGATTTTAATGTTGGATACCTCGCCTCGCACCACATAGATGGGGGTGCCAGGCAGGTAGTGGTGCACCACTCCGCAGTCGTCGGTGGTGACGAAGGCGGGGTCTTGCAGTCCGATGTCATAGGCACGGCGTATGGTGCCACGACGGAAACCCTGCGGTGTCTGCACATTGCGCAGTTGGGAGCGGGGTGGGGTGTCGATGATGCACTCGTGCTCGTCAACGCGGATGATGGTGTCGGTGGTAGGGATAGCCACATCGACCGCATCGTACTGGTCGAGGGCGCGCACGCAGTCGGTGATGATGCGCTCGCTGACCAACGGGCGTACGGCGTCGTGAAGCAACAGCCGGTCGTCGTCGTTGGTGTAAGCGTCGATGGCTGCCAGACTGGAGTGGTAGCGCTCTTTGCCGCCAGTGAGGATTCGTTTCACTTTCGAATAATGCCCTTCGCTGACGATTTGCCGGGTTTCGTCCATGCAGTCGGCTCGCGTCACGATGGCTATCTCATCAATCAGCGGGTGCCGCTCAAACACTTCTATCGTGTGGGCGAGGATGCTTTTCCCCGCCACACGAAGAAATTGTTTGGGTCGGTCGGCACCGAAGCGTGACCCGCTGCCGCCAGCTAATAACACTGCAATGGTCAACTCTGTGAATGTTGAATGTTGAGTTTTGAATGTTGACGAGTTGTTGAGGACTCGGTCCGAAAAATGGTCGCCTGTGGCGATGAAGAATTGTGAATGTTGAATTCTTTTACTCCTTCATTCAGCTGTTTTCAAGATTCTTCTTGATTTCTTCATCGGTCAGGTTGTAATTGGTCAGGTCGCCACTCAGGTAACTGTCGTATGCCGTCATGTCAATCAGACCATGGCCGCTCAGGTTGAAGAGGATGACCTTCTCCTCGCCTGTCTCAATGCACTTCTTCGCCTCGCGGATGGTGGCGGCGATGGCGTGGCTGCTTTCAGGCGCGGGGATGATACCCTCTGTGCGGGCAAAGAGGATGCCGGCATCGAATGATTCGAGCTGGGGGATGTCAACACCGTGCATGAGTCCGTCTTTGATGAGCTGGCTCACAATGACGCCTGCACCATGATAGCGGAGTCCGCCGGCATGGATGTTGGCGGGACGGAAGTTATGCCCCAAGGTGAACATGGGCAGCAACGGGGTGTAGCCGGCCTCGTCGCCGAAGTCGTAACGGAATTCGCCACGGGTCAGTTTCGGACAACTGTTGGGCTCGGCAGCGATGAACTCAGTGTTCTTGCCGTCGAGGATGTTGTGGCGCATGAAGGGGAAGGCGATGCCGCCGAAGTTACTGCCGCCGCCGAAACATGCTATCACCATGTCGGGATACTCGCCGGCCATGGCCATCTGCTTCTCAGCCTCCAGTCCGATGATGGTCTGGTGCAGACCCACATGGTTGAGCACCGAGCCCAGCGTGTATTTACAGTTGGGAGTGGTGGTGGCCAGTTCCACGGCCTCAGAGATGGCTGTGCCCAACGATCCCTGGTGGTTGGGGTCGGCTGTGATGATGTCCTTACCGGCACGGGTGGACATCGATGGTGAACCC
>CAMJFC010000025.1 GCA_946404865.1 uncultured Prevotellaceae bacterium | reverse complement strand
GAGGGGGTAGTGTCAATTGCGACGTGGGAGTTCGAGTCTCCTCCTCTTCACCAAATTTGACAAACACATTTTTGTTTGTTTTTAGCGATGCGGCAATAGCTCAGTTGGTAGAGCACGACCTTGCCAAGGTCGGGGTCGCGAGTTCGAGTCTCGTTTGCCGCTCATTTTTTTAGGATAAGAAAAACATTTTTTCCATGAATTTATATTTGAGATATTTTGACAGAGAGACTTTAGTGTATAGTCCCGATGAGGCTATTGAGTTTCTTGCTACAATACCGGAAATTGAACTGAATCCAAATCTTGAAGCTGACATCAGAGAATATGCTGCCAGCGATGTGCTCTACCCGAAAAGATACAAGGTGCGCCCGCGCGTCTATTTCATCGTTATCAAAACGGAGGCCGCTACCATGTTGGACTTCAAGCAGAAAAAGGCGTTGAGAAGCAATACAGGAGAAGCCAAGAAAGAGGCGGCTCCTGTCATTACCAAACTGAAAGCCGAAAAGCCCGGATGGTATGAGGGGGAAATCGACTTCAAAAGGGTGGTGTTTGTGCAGGCTACGGGAAAACACGAATATCGCGACACACATTATGTGGCACGTTGCAAGGCTTTCTCCGGTCAGGACTGCTATAACAGAATCATTGATTATCTCCAGACGAGGGTGGACAACAGAAGCCAGTTCCCCTCGGCTAAAGGAAAGAATTTCAAATTCCGCTATCTTGGATTGTGGAAGTAAATGTAACCTAATTAACCATTGACCGCTATGAATAAAGTAATGTTGATAGGCAATGTGGGTAAAGAACCCGATGTGCGCTATTATGATGCCGACCAGCCGATGGCGATGTTCACTCTGGCTACCACCGAAAGGGGCTATAAATTGCAAAATGGCACCGAAGTGCCCGAGCGCACAGACTGGCATAACATCGTTCTCTTTAGGGGACTGGCAAAAATTGCTGAAAAATACGTGCATAAAGGGGATAAACTCTTTATTGAAGGGCGTATCCGCACGCGTTCTTACGATGACCAAAAAGGAATCAAACGTTATATCACCGAGGTGTATGGGGAGAACATGGAATTGCTCTCGCCGAAACCGACACAGGCGCAGAACTCAGTGGCAGAGCAACTGCCCGAGCAAGTGGCTGAAGATGGTACAATGCCTTTTTGACCGGACACTTTGAAGAGACGCTACTGTGGACTTCTCAATGATAACTGATACCTTTTCGCAGGTGCATTTCATAGCACCTACATGGGGTGTATATATAGCAGCCGTATTGGCTGCTATTCTGCTTTTAATGTCTGGATTCGCATCCGGGTCGGAAATCGCATTCTTCAACCTATCCCCCTCCGACCTCAATGAGTTGAATCCGGATAAAAACGAGGCTGACCGAAAAATCCAAATACTTCGAGATGATAATGAACGGACGTTGGCTACTATCCTCATTACCAATAACTTGGTCAATGTCACCATCATCATGCTCTGCAATTATATCTTCCTGCATACCATCGACTTCGGAAAAGCCAGGGTGCTCGAATTTATTTGCATCACGGTCATCCTCACTTTCCTTTTGCTCCTCTTTGGCGAAATCATGCCCAAGGTCTATGGCAGGCAGAATTCATTGAAGTATTGTAGAAAGGCGGCTGGCACCATCGTGCTGCTCCGAAAACTCTTCTGGCCGGCAGAGTGGCTGTTAATCCGAAGTGGGGGACTGGCTGAAAAGGTGGTGCAGAGAGAAAACCATATCTTGAGCGTGGACGATCTCGAACAGGCGCTCGAACTGACGGATAAAGAGGAGATTCGCGAAGAACAGAGCATGCTGCAAGGCATCATCAGGTTCGGTGATGAAACGGCCAAAGAGGTCATGACCTCACGGCAGGATATCGTGGATTTGGACATCAGAAGTTCGTTCGCCGATGTGCTCAAGTGTGTGGTGGAAAACAACTACAGTCGTATTCCCATCTATCAAGATAATACGGATAACATCAGGGGCATCCTGTATATCAAGGACTTACTGCCGCATCTTGGAAAAACGGCTTTCAGATGGCAGAGCCTGATACGTCCCCCGTATTTCGTGCCGGAAACGAAAAAAATCGATGACCTATTGCGCGACTTCCAAGAGAACAAAGTGCATATCGCTATCGTCGTCGATGAGTTCGGAGGCACCTCGGGCTTGGTCACTCTCGAGGATATTCTCGAGGAGATTGTGGGCGAAATCAATGATGAATACGATGAGGAAGAGAAGAACTATACGAGGCTCAACCAGAATACTTATGTCTTCGAGGGGAAAACGTTATTGAGCGATTTCATCCGTATCCTCGGTATTGACGATGAGGAGTTCGTTGATGTGGAAGGGGATGCGGATACCCTGGCTGGTCTCATCCTTGAACTGAAAGGTGAGTTCCCCGCTGTTCACGAGCAACTCACCTATAAAAACTACCTTTTCGAAGTGCTGGCTATCGAGGAAAGGCGTATATCACGTATTAAAGTGGTCATTAAACCGGTTGTTTGATGACCACTTTTGCTTAATGAAAGGTCAATTCTCCTTTTTCTTTGTCGAAGTCCACCCGCACGGTGTCACCTTCTTTCAACTCGCCGCCGAGAATCTTCTCGCACAGGCCGTCTTCGATGTAATTCTGGATGGCGCGTTTCAGCGGACGGGCACCGAACTGTACGTCGTATCCCTTTGAAGCGACAAACTCCTTAGCGGCGTCCGTAAGCTCTAGTTGATACCCGATATCGGCGATGCGCTTGTACAAACCGCTCAACTCGATGTCGATAATCTTCTTGATGGCTTCGAGGTCCAACTGGTCGAAGGTGATAATCTCGTCCAAACGGTTCAGAAACTCCGGTGAGAACTGGCGGCTGAGGCTCTTCTGGATAATGGAACGGGCATGCTCTTTGTCTTTCTCGTCAAGACTCAAGCCCAATGTGCCACCGGCATTGAAACCGACACCACGGCCAAACTCTTTCAATTGGCGTGTGCCTGCGTTGGAGGTCATGATGATGACGGTGTTGCGGAAGTCCACCAAACGGCCGTTGCCGTCGGTCAGGCGTCCTTCGTCAAGTACTTGCAGCAGTAGGTTGAACACATTGCCGTGGGCTTTCTCTATCTCGTCGAGAAGAACGATAGAGTAGGGGTGACGGCGCACTTTCTCCGTCAACTGGCCACCCTCTTCATAGCCGACATATCCCGGAGGTGCTCCCACCAATCGCGACACATTGAAACTCTCGGTGTATTCGCTCATGTCGATGCGGATGAGGTCGTCGGCGCTGCCAAACATGTGCTTAGCCAACTTCTTGGCCAGATAGGTCTTGCCCACACCTGTAGGACCTAAGAACATGAACACACCAATAGGATGGTTGGGTTCTTTCAATCCCATTCGGTTGCGGCGGATGGCTTTCACCATCTTCTCAATGGCGGCATCCTGGGCAATCACCTCTTTCTTCAGCACATCCGACATGTTGCGCAGACGGACACTCTCCGATTCGGCCATACGCTGAACGGGAATGCCGGTCATCATCGATACCACATCGGCCACTTGCTGCTCGCCTACCGTCTCACGACTCTCGTTCGAACCGTTCGTCCAGTCTTCGTTCATCCGGCGCAATTCCTCTTCCAAGTGACTTTGCTTGTCGCGGTAACTGGCGGCCAGCTCAAAGTTCTGATTCTGAACGGCACTTTGTTTCTTGCGTTTCACCTCTTCTATCTCCTGTTCCTTCTCGGCGATGGCAGGAGGTATCTGGGCGTGTTGCAGATGCACACGGGCACCTACTTCGTCCAGCGCGTCGATGGCTTTGTCGGGAAACACACGGTCTGTCACATAACGCTCTGTCAATTTGACACAGGCCACCAACGCCTCATCGGTGTAGTTGACGTGATGGTGCTCCTCATACCGGTCTTTGATGTTCTCCAATATCTGCATCGTCTCGGCTGCCGTCGTAGGCTCAACCAATACTTTTTGGAAACGGCGTTCCAACGCACCGTCTTTCTCGATGCTGTTACGATATTCGTCAAGGGTGGTGGCTCCCACACACTGGATGGTGCCACGGGCCAAGGCGGGCTTCAGAATGTTGGCTGCATCCATTGAACCAGGAGTGGAACCGGCACCAATCATCGTGTGTATCTCATCGATGAAAACGATAATGTCGGGGTTCTGCTCAATCTCTCTGATCAAGGCTTTGATGCGCTCCTCAAACTGACCTCTATACTTGGTGCCCGCAACGACGGATGTGAGGTCAAGGCTCACCACACGCTTGTTGAACAAGACGGGCGAGGTGTGATGATTCACAATCTGCTGGGCCAAGCCCTCAACAATGGCACTTTTACCCACACCGGGCTCGCCAATCAAAATGGGGTTGTTCTTCTTACGGCGACAGAGAATCTCGGTCACACGCTGCAACTCCTTCTCACGGCCTACCACGGGGTCGAGTTTACCTTCTGCTGCAGCCTGGGTCAGGTCGGTCGAGAAATTATCCAGCACAGGAGTCTTGCCCTGACCTTGGGTGGTGCGGGTCTGGGTCTTGGCCGAATTGCTGCCGTTCGATGCGTCGCGGCCCTCTTCGATGGGGTCGTCCTCATCTTCATCCGGCATGCCAAGGCCATCCCTCGGGGCTGCCTGTTCCTGCTTGAGATATTTAAATGCGTCTTCGTAATACATGTTGTTCTTCTCTAATAATTCTTTGGCGCCATTGTTCACTTGGTCGTGAAGAATGGCTAAAAATAAATGTTCTACCTTCACTTCGTTGGTGTGCTGAATGCGTGCTTCAAGCACGGCCAGACGAAGGATATTACTCGCTTTCTCGTTCAATACCAATTCGCGGGTGTTTACAGGGCGGCCTATCTCATCCTCGCGTACTTTCGATTCCAACTCGGCTTTCATCTGGGGGATGTTCACGTTCATCTTTTCCAACATCCCGACAACGATGCCGTCGCGGTCGCGGAGAATACCCATGAGCAGGTGCTCCGGACCAACAGAATGACTGGCCAACCGTGTGGCTTCCTCACGGCTGAACGATAATATTTCTGATACTTTGTCTGAAAATTGTCGGGCCATCTCTTTTTACCTAACTTAATTGATTAACAATCTTTTTTCTTACCTCTTTCCCTCATCTCCTCCATGGCTCTTGTTGTCCTGATTTGATGATAGATATTCAATAGTTGCAAATACTGTGCCAAATTCTTACGAAGCGTGCATCGACTGATCACCTGTACGATAAGTCAACACATTAAACAACTGGAAATAAGCTCTTTCAATATCCTCCTACAACTCCAGCTGATACACCTTGCTTTCAGCAAAAATGCCGTCCAAAATCTGTGGTGCCTCATCGAAGATGCCGAACACCGAACTGCCACTGCCCGACATCAGGGCAAACACGGCTCCCATGTCGTACAACTGCTCTTTTATGGCGGCTATTTCGGGAAAAGCAGGGAACACGCTCTCCTCGAAATCATTCGTTAAACTTCCGTGCCATGTGGCAACAGGCTGGCTGACGATGTCAACACAGTGACTGACAGGCTGGCGCGGTGTGATGTGCGAATAGGCCTCACGGGTGGACACCGCCACGGGCGGTTTCACCAATACCATGTGCTTGCCTCGAAAGGGCACATCGTGAACCATCGGGGTCAGCACATCACCGATACCTGTGGCATAGGCGGGAACTGAGGCGATGAAAAACGCGCAATCGGCTCCTAACTTCACGGCATAGTGGCGCAAGGCGTTCGCGTCGAGTCCCAAGGCAAACATCTCGTTGAGCACATTCAACATCGCTGCGGCATCACTGGAACCGCCACCCAAACCTGCTTGCGAGGGTATCGCTTTGTGCAGGTCAATCTCCACATGGGGCAGTGCATAATCCGCGGCCAACAGCCGATAGGCTCTTACCACTAAATTATCCTCCGGATGACCTTCCAGTTCCATGCCACTCAAGTGCAGGGCGCAGGTGCCGGGTGACCCTTCGTCCTGAGTCACGGTCAACGTGTCACACAAAGGTATCGGATAGAACACCGACTCTAAGTCATGATAGCCGTCGTTGCGCCGGCTCACGATATTCAGACCGAGATTGATTTTTGCACAGGGGTGGTATGTCTTCGTCTTTGTATTCATTATTTCAATCCTTTCCACCGACAAAGGTACAACTAATTTCGGAGAAAAAGAAGAATTGTCCCAAAAACTTCTAATGACAGAAAAAATAATGCAAACATGCGGATATTTATCGGATAATTGTTATTTTTGCACCCTCAATTCTTAAACGGTATGAAAAAGTATATGAAGATTTCAGCATTCGTGCTGACAGGCATTTTGCTCATGACGGCCTGTGGAAAAAAGGAGCAAAAGAGTGAGACAAATGTCAACGAGAATCCTGCCAAGGAGAAAGTGGAAGTGAAGGAAGTGGCTGGGCGCAAAAACTTTAGCGACAAAGCGGTCATCACACCGCTGCCCGCTATCATGATTGCCACATGGGACGAAAAAGAGAATCCCGATGTCATGATGGCGGCATGGGGTGGACAGTGCGGACCAAAACATATCACTTTCGAACTCTCTGCACACAAGACCACGGAAAACATCCGACTGAAAAAGGCCTTTACCATCAGCTTCGCGACTAAAAACGACATTGCTCAGAGCGATTACTTCGGCATCGTGTCGGCCAACGATGTGCCCGACAAAGTGGCTAAGGCTGGATTCACAGTGACCAAAAGTCCCAATGTGGATGCACCCATCATCAATGAATACAAACTGACATTAGAGTGCAAGGTGGTGACCTTCGACGAAGATGGGAATGGCGGTGCCCGCGTGGTGGGCGAGATTGTCAACATGAGTGCTGATGAGAGCATCCTCGACGAAGAGGGCAACATTGACCTTGGAAAACTCCAACCGGTCATCTTCGACTCGTCAAAAAACACCTATCGTGTCGTGGGCGAGAAGGTGGGCGACGCTTGGGGATCAGGCAAGGCCATACAAGAGAGCGAGGTGAAATAAACAAAGGGCAGAATGTGTTCACGCTGAAATATCTTTAACCCCAACTTCCAACTACTATTTTTTCTTTTTAGAACCATTTATGGCAGACAACAATAATAACAATACCAATAACACCCGGCAGAGGCGGCAAAGCCAAATGCCGATAGACCACAACTTCGGACATCTGCAACCCCAATCGATTGAAATAGAAAAAATCGTGTTGGGTGCACTGATGATTGATAAAGATGCCTTCACCGTGGTCAGCGAAATGATTCATGCGGAGACATTTTACGAAAACAGACACCAGAAAATCTACCAGGCCATCCAAACGCTCAATATGGATGAAAAGCCGGTGGATATCGTCACGGTCGTAGAGGAACTGAAACGTGAGGGGACGCTCGAGGAGATAGGAGGGGCGGTTTATATCGCCGAACTGACGCAGCATGTGGTGTCGTCAGCGCACATCGAACTCCATGCCCGTATCCTCGCACAGAAATTTCTGGCGCGACAACTCATCTCTTTTGCCAGCAAAATTGAGACCCGCGCTTTCGATGAGTCGGTCGATATCGACGAACTGATGCAACAGGCAGAGGGCATGCTCTTCGAACTGTCGCAGAAGAATATGAAACGCGACTACACGCAGATTGACCCGGTGCTCGAAAGGGCTGTCAAAAATATTCAGAAAGCGGCATCTAACACCGGCGGACTCACGGGCGTGCCAAGCGGCTATACCAAACTGGACGACATCACTTCGGGATGGCAAGCCAGCGACCTCATCATCATCGCCGGGCGACCTGCCATGGGTAAGACGTCGTTTGCCCTCTCCATCGCTAAGAATATTATTGTCGATTATCAGATTCCCATCGCATTCTTTTCTCTCGAGATGAACGATGAGCAGTTGGTCAACCGTCTCATATCCAACACCTGTGAGATTCCTGGTAGCAAAGTGATGAACGGACAACTCAATGAGGATGAGTGGCGCAGACTGGATAAGAACATCAGAAAACTGCAAGGGAAACCTTTATATATTGATGATACAGCCGCGCTCTCCATCTTCGAACTCCGGACCAAGGCAAGACGCTTGGTTCGTGAAAAAGGGGTGCAACTCATCATGATTGACTATCTGCAACTGATGAATGCCAACGGTGCTCGTTTCGGCAACCGACAGGAAGAGGTGTCAACCATCAGCCGCTCGCTCAAAGGACTGGCCAAGGAACTGAATATCCCTATCCTGGCGCTGTCGCAGTTGAACCGTACCGTGGAAAACCGTGACGGAATAGATGGAAAACGACCACAACTGAGCGACCTGCGCGAATCGGGTGCCATTGAGCAGGATGCCGATATGGTGCTCTTCGTGCACCGCCCCGAATACTACCATATCTATCAGGATGAGAAGGGTAACGACCTGCGAGGCATGGCGCAAATCATCATCGCCAAACACCGTAAAGGTGCCGTGGGCGATGTGCTGCTCAACTTCAAAGGTGAGTTCACGAGATTCTCTAATCCGGAAGATACATACATCTCACCGAATAGCGGAGGTGAATTCCGTGGTTCAAAACTGAATGGTGGCGACAACTCCTTGCCCCCGCTGCCTGACCCGCTGCCACCTCTTCCTGATAGTGGAGGTCCTGCACCGTTCTAAGTCCTCTGTACCTTATAAGGTAATTGGCCTATTCGTCAATTTGTCAATTTGTCAACTCGTCAACCCTTTAACCCTTTAAACCCTCAATGAAATACATTTTTTCCTGTTTGTTCGCCCTATTGCTCTCATCAAGTGTTCAGGCTCAGTCGGTGTCCATCTTGGGCGATTCTTATTCCACCTTCGAAGGTTATGTCACCCCCTCTACCAATGAGATGTGGTATTATGAAGAGAATGGCAATAAAAATGATGTCAACGATGTGACTCACACATGGTGGTGGCAGGTCATCAAAAACGGTGGCTATCATTTTTGCATCAATAATTCTTATAGCGGTTCCACCATCGGTTACCACGGTTATGATGGCAATGACTACAGCGCACGCTCTTTCATCACACGGATGGACGACCTCGGATGCCCCGACATCATCCTCATCTTCGGTGCCACCAACGACAGTTGGGCTGGCGAGGCCGTGGGTGAATACAAATACGACAACCTCAAGAAGTCTGATTTCTTCACCTTCCGACCCGCTATGGCGTATATGTTGCAGCACATGACTAACCGTTACCCCAATGTCCGTATTTATTTCATCCTCAATACAGAACTTAGAGATGATATCACCGAGTCGTGCCAAGTCATCTGCGCGCATTATGGGGTCACTTGCATCAAACTCTCGGATATTGACAAACAAAACGGTCATCCCTCGCAAAAAGGAATGAAAGCCATCGCTGAACAAGTGCTAAAAGTATTGAAAGCGGATGAAAAATAATAAATTGTTGCAAAAATCAACAAAAAACTTACAATTTATTTGTTTGTTTGATATTTTTGCTATAATTTTGCGCCCGATTTCAATAGCACATAGCAATGAACACAATGTCTTTGATTCTTCTGGCACTTGATATTCGACTGCAGTATTACAGCCGGAAGTGACGAGTGTTGTGTATCAAGCATAGAGTTTTATTAGTACAGAGCCTTTCTCACTTCCAAGTGCGGGAGGCTTTTATTTTTTATATTCAATATGATGAGCGAAAGATTGTTTGTTTTCGACACGACGTTGCGTGACGGGGAACAGGTGCCAGGGTGTCAGCTGAACACAGTTGAGAAAATCGAGGTGGCAAAAAGTTTGGAGCAGTTGGGGGTCGATGTCATTGAGGCAGGATTTCCCATTTCGAGTCCGGGCGATTTCAATTCGGTGATTGAAATATCCAAGGCGGTCACATGGCCCACCATCTGCGCGCTGACGCGTGCCGTGGAAAAGGATATTGATGTGGCGGCGGAAGCGCTGAGATATGCTAAGCATAAGCGTATTCATACGGGAATAGGTACCAGCGACTCGCACATCCATTACAAATTCAACTCTACTCGTGAGGAGATTATCGAACGGGCGGCCGCTGCGGTCAAATACGCGAAAAAATATGTGGAAGATGTGGAGTTCTATGCCGAGGATGCCGGAAGGACGGATAACGAATACCTCGCCAAGGTGGTGGAGGCGGTCATCAAGGCTGGGGCTACGGTGGTGAACATCCCGGATACCACAGGATATTGTCTGCCTTCGGAATATGGTGAGAAAATCAAATATCTGATGGAACATGTCGATGGTATCGACCGCGCCATCATCTCTACGCATTGTCACAACGACCTCGGCATGGCCACGGCCAATACGCTCAGCGGTGTGCTCAATGGCGCAAGACAGGTGGAGGTGACCATCAACGGTATCGGTGAACGGGCGGGAAACACGTCTCTCGAAGAGATTGCCATGATTCTGAAATGCCATAAACAACTGGCGATAGACACCAATATCAACACCACGAAAATCTATCCCATCAGCCGTATGGTGTCGGGACTGATGAATATGCCGGTGCAACCCAACAAGGCGGTGGTCGGACGAAACGCTTTCGCACACTCCAGCGGTATCCATCAGGACGGCGTGCTGAAAAATGTGACGACATACGAAATCATGGATCCCAAGGATATTGGGTTGGACGATAACTCAATCGTACTGACGGCAAGATCGGGACGCGCCGCCCTGAAATACAGACTCAGTGTGCTCGGAGTGAATGTGAACAACGAGGAGAAGGTGGATAAGATTTACCAGAAGTTCCTCAGACTTGCCGACCAAAAGAAGGAGGTGAACGATGATGATATCTTGATGCTCGCCGGAGCGGATACAGCGGAGTCGCATGCCGTGAAACTCGACTTCCTGCAGGTGACCACAGGCTTAGGGGTCAGGAGTGTCGCCTCCATCGGACTCGATATCAGCGGACAGAAATTTGAGGCGGCATCATCGGGTAATGGACCGGTTGACGCGGCCATCAAAGCACTCAAAAAGATTATCATGAAGACCATGACGCTCAAGGAATTTACCATTCAGGCTATCTCTAAAGGGTCTGATGATGTGGGCAAAGTTCACATGCAGGTGGAGTATAACAATAATATGTATTACGGTTTCGGTGCCAATACCGACATCGTCACCGCTTCTGTCGAAGCATATATCGATTGTATCAACAAATTCAAGAATTAAAAATCATTCCTTAAATCATAATGAACACGCTATTCGACAAAATCTGGGACCGGCATGTGGTTCAAGCCATCGCCGACGGACCCATGCAATTGTATATCGACCGTCTCTACTGCCATGAGGTGACTTCGCCTCAGGCGTTCGACGGCATGAGGACACGCGGCCTGAAATGTTTCCGTCCGGAACAAATCTACTGCATGCCCGACCATAACACTCCTACACACGACCAAGACAAAGAGATTGCCGACCCGGTATCGCACAAGCAAGTGGAGACACTGAAGCGCAACTGCGAGGAATTTGGTCTCACTCATTATGGCATGATGTCGCCCGACAATGGTATCATACATGTCGTAGGACCCGAACGGGGACTGTCACTGCCGGGTATGACCATCGTTTGCGGCGATTCACATACCTCTACGCACGGCGCGCTGGGGGCGGTGGCGTTTGGCATCGGCACTTCCGAAGTGGAGATGGTCATGGCCTCACAATGTATCTTGCAGCAGAAACCCAAATCGATGCGCATCAACATCAACGGGCAACTCGCCAAGGGGGTGACACCCAAAGACGTGGCTTTGTTCCTCATGGCACAACTGACCACGGCGGGCGCAACGGGCTATTTCGTGGAGTATGCCGGACAAGTGGTGCGCGATATGTCGATGGAGGGCAGACTCACACTTTGCAACCTGTCGATTGAGATGGGTGCCAGAGGGGGCTTTATCGCGCCCGACGAAACCACATTCAACTACCTCAAAGGACGCGACTACGCACCCAAAGGTGAGGCTTGGAACCTGGCGGTAGAAGAATGGAAACAACTGAAAAGCGATGACGATGCGGTCTTCGACAAAGAAATATCATTTGATGCGGCCGACATCGAACCGCGTATTACCTTCGGCACCAATCCCGGTATGGGCATTGGGATTACCGAAACGATTCCCTCTGTGGAGACGGCTGGCGAGGCCGGACGGGCTGCATACGAAAAGGCGCTGCGTTATATGGGATTCAGCGAGGGTGAATGTCTCTTGGGACATCCCATTGATTATGTCTTCCTCGGGGCGTGTACCAACGGACGCATTGAGGACTTCAGGGCTTTCTCCAGCTTGGTCAAAGGCAAGAAACGTGCGCAGAACGTAACAGCATGGCTTGTGCCGGGCAGCTGGCGCGTAAAGAAACAGATTGAGGATGAAGGACTTGATAAAATCCTTGAAGAGGCCGACTTCCAGATACGGCAGCCCGGATGCTCGGCTTGTCTGGCGATGAACGACGATAAGGTGCCGGCTGGAAAGTATTGCGTATCAACCAGCAACCGTAATTTCGAAGGCCGACAAGGACCTGGCTCACGGACGATTCTGGCCAGCCCACTCGTGGCGGCTGCAGCTGCCGTCACGGGATGTATCACCGACCCGAGAACACTCATCTGAAACCACATTCATCTGATATGACTATGAAACAGAAATTTGACATTATCATAAGTTCATGTGTGCCACTGCCTTTGGAGAATGTGGACACGGATCAAATCATACCTGCACGATTCCTGAAAGCAACCGACAAAAATGGTTTCGGAGATAATCTGTTCCACGACTGGCGCTATAGTGCTGATGGTACTCCCAATCCTAATTTCGTGCTCAACCAACCTCAGTATAGCGGATGTGTGCTCGTGGCGGGGAAAAACTTCGGCTCGGGCTCGTCGCGCGAACATGCGGCATGGGCGATTGCCGGTTATGGATTCAGGGTGGTCATCAGTTCTTTCTTCGCCGATATCCATAAAAATAACGAACTGAATAACTTCGTATTGCCTGTGGTGGTCAGCGAAGGGTTCCTGAAGAATCTCTTCTCGGCCATCAACGCAAATCCGGCATGTCAGGTGAAAATCGACCTGCCACAGCAGACGGTCACGAACCTTGACACGGGCGAATGTGAGTCTTTTGAAATCAATGGTTATAAGAAGCACTGTCTGATGAACGGTCTCGACGACATCGACTTCTTGGTGCAAAGTAAAGCGTTAATCACCAAATGGGAACAACAATACAAACGGTAACGCCTTTCGTGGAAATCATGGACTGCACACTGCGCGATGGTGAGCAGACCAGTGGCGTCTCATTCCTGCCCCATGAGAAACTCATGATTGCCAGGATGCTGCTCGAGGAGGTGAATATCGACCGGATTGAGGTGGCGTCAGCATGTATCTCGGAGGGTGAACGCGAGGCGGTGGAGATGATATGCCGCTATGCCCAGAACATCGGAGCACTGCATAAGGTCGAGGTTCTTGGATTCATCGATGGCAGAAAGTCGGTCGATTGGGTGGATTCATGCGGATGCAAGAACATCAACTTGCTGACGAAAGGGTCGCTCCGCCATTGCACTCAGCAGTTGAAGAAAACACCACAAGAGCATATTGAGGATATCCTCGACACCATACATTATGCGCTATCCAAAGACATCGCTGTCAATGTGTATCTTGAAGATTGGAGCAATGGCATGAAGGATTCGGCCGATTATGTGTATCAATTGGTCGATGCGCTTGCCACAACACATGTCAAACGCGTGATGCTGCCCGACACATTAGGGGTGCTGAACCCGTTGCAGGTGATTGAGTATTTCAGAAAAATGAAAAAAAGATATCCTGAGATGCACTTCGATTTCCACGGGCACAATGACTACGACCTGGCAGTGTCTAACTCTTTGGCTGCGGTGCTCAGTGGGGCAAGGGGATTGCACGTGACGGTCAACGGATTGGGCGAACGATGCGGAAATGCACCGTTGGCCAGCGTCCAGGTTATTATGAAGGACCTTTTCCATGCACAGACGAATATCCACGAAGAGAAACTCAATGATATCAGTCGATTGGTTGAGGGATATAGCGGAATCGCGGTGTCTCCAAATCAACCCATCGTCGGCGAGAATGTGTTTACACAGGTGGCAGGGGTGCATGCCGATGGCGACTCGAAAGCTAATCTCTATTGTAATGAACTGGTGCCCGAACGATTCGGACGTAAACGGGAGTATGCGCTGGGAAAAAACAGCGGTAAAGCCAATATTGAACGCAACCTCAAAGAACTGGGCGTAGTGCTCACGCCCGAACAAAGCAAGAAGGTGGCACAACGTATCACCGAACTGGGCGACAGGAAGGAAATCGTCACCCAAGACGACCTCCCCTTCATCATCAGTGATGTGCTCAAACATGCTGTACCCGCAGAGAAGGTGAAACTCATCAGTTATCTTGTCACTTCCGCATACGGACTGAAACCGCTCGCTAATGTGAAGGTGGAAATCAATGGAAGCAGATATGAGGCCGACTCCACGGGCGATGGACAATACGATGCCTTCGTGAAGGCTCTCAGGAAAATTTACAGAACCTATCTCAATCGAACTTTCCCCATCCTTGAGAACTACTCCGTATCCATCCCGCCGGGTGGTCGAACGGATGCCCTCGTCCAAACGGTCATCACATGGAGAAACGGCAACAGGCAGATTCGTACAAGGGCATTGGATGCCGACCAAACTGAAGCGGCCATCAAAGCGACCATGAAAATGCTCAATGTGTTTGAAGAACAACAAACGCCATAACTCATCACGCTTTTTGTCACGCTATCATTCATTATGCAATAACTCTCAACCCAATAACTCAAATCGTATGAAATTAATAATAGCCGTCCTCTCCGGCGACGGTATCGGACCGGAGATTATGATTCAAGGCATTGCCGTCATGGATGCCATCGCCAAGAGATTCAATCATGAGTTTGAATACAAGGAGGCTCCGTGTGGAGCGTACGCCATCGGTCTGTGCGGTGACCCATTCCCCGAAGAAACGTTCCAAATCTGCCAACAGGCTGATGCGGTGCTCTTCGCTGCCGTGGGCGATCCGAAATACGACAACGACCCTACGTCCAAAGTACGTCCCGAACAGGGATTACTCGCCATGCGTAAGAAATTAGGACTGTTTGCTAATATCAGACCCATACAGACGTTCAAATGCCTGGTACACAAAAGTCCGCTGAAAGAGGAACTGGTACGCGATGCCGATTTCGTCTGCATCCGCGAACTCACTGGCGGTATGTATTTCGGCGAGAAATACCAGGACAACGACAAAGCGTACGATACCAACTATTATACGCGTCCCGAGGTGGAGCGTATCTTAAAGGTGGGATTTGAATACGCACGGAAACGCAAACATCATCTCACCGTGGTGGATAAGGCAAACGTATTGGCTTCAAGCAGGTTGTGGCGGCAAATTGCCAAAGAGATGGAACCACAATACCCCGATGTCAATGTCGATTATATGTTTGTCGATAATGCGTCGATGCGCATGATTGTCGAACCCACGTTCTTCGATGTGGTGGTCACAGAGAATACGTTTGGTGATATCCTGACCGACGAGGCCAGCTGCATCTCCGGGTCGATGGGCTTGTTGCCTTCTGCCTCCACGGGTGAGAGCACGCCTGTCTTCGAACCCGTTCACGGCTCTTGGCCTCAGGCGGCTGGCAAGAACATTGCCAACCCCTTGGCGCAAATCTTGTCTGTGGCGATGTTGCTCGAACACTTTGACTTGAAAGAGGAAGGGACGTTGGTGCGTCAGGCCGTGGATGCCAGTCTCGATGCTTTTGTCCGTACGCCGGAGATACAAGCCGAGGGACAACCTCAATATGGTACGAAAGAGGTGGGACAGTGGATTGTAGAGTGGATCACAAAGAAATAACCCTAACCATCAAATAAAATGTCGTTGACAAGTAGGGACAGGGCGTGCCCTGTCCGCCAACATACAAATAGCCATAAAACATGGCCGGTAGCTTTGGCGATGATGGCTCTTCTTGCCGGCTGTTTCATGCGCTCCAACCAGGCACATGCTCAAACCACACAGCAACTCCGCGACTCGCTCTCCACACTTATCCGACAGATAGAGCGTAATCCGCAAAGTGTGGACTTGCGACTGCATAAGGCGGCATTGAACATGCAACTCGAACAGTGGGAGTATGCCCGCCAGGAATATACGGATGTGCTCAAAATGGATGCCGGCAACCTCGTCGCCTTGCGCTTCCGGGGTTATGCCAACGAACGGCTGGGGAATTATAATCACGCCAGAGCGGATTATGAGGCTTTCCTAAAAGTCATGCCCGATCATTTCGAGGTGTTGCTTGGATTGGCGCTGCTCAACCAAAAGGACAAGCATTTTACACAGGCGATGGATCAAATCAACCGAATTGTGGAGATGTTTCCCGACAACGCCTTGTCTTATGCTGCGAGGGCGGGCATAGAAATAGAGCGTGAGATGCCAGAACTGGCTGAGTACGACTTTGGCGAGGCGATACGTCGTGACCCCGATAATGCGGATTACTACATCAACAGGGCTGAGGTGCGAATAGATTTGGGTAAGAAAAAAGAAGCCCTTTCCGACCTCAACCATGCCGTCGCTTTAGGTGTGCAGAGAGCCGACTTAGCTACTCTCTTCACCCAATGCCGTTAACGTCGCCCCATAAGCCTCTCATCTCATATCTCTCACCCCTTACCCCTCACCCCTACCTCTCGGTGGGGGGAAGGTTCTTTTCTTTCTCCTCTAACCAATGGTCTATCAACTGCCGTGCAATCGATAGTTTCTCAGGTATCTCTGGCAACGACTGGTAATGAAACCAACCCCCGTCGGCGATTTCCGATTTTTGTAAATGCAACTCACCACCGTCGTATTCCGCATAAAAACCAACCATGAGTCCGCTGGGGTAAGGCCATGGTTGACTGCTGTAATAACGGATGTTTTTCACGCGTATGCCTGTTTCTTCCATGGCTTCACGTGCCACGGCCTCTTCTAAGGTCTCACCCGTTTCCACAAAACCTGCTACCAAACCGAAAAACTTCCTTTTAAAGTTGTTGGCGCGTACCAGCAGCACTTTGTCGCCATGGTGAATCAGACAGATGACAGCTGTGGCTAATTGTGGCCATACTTCTTTTCCGCATTGTTCACAGCGCTTCGAAATATCAGTGTGAAGGCGCATCATGCCGCCGCACACACCGCAATATTTGGTGTTCGAATCCCAATAGAGGATTTCCTGGCATTTGCCTGCTTTCAGGTATTCTTCCATAGGCAGGTATTGATATGAGGTGCGCAAAGGCATGGTCACATATCGGGCGTCGGTCATGGGTGGATTGGCCTGATAGGTCTTCACTTCACCGTCGGAGAATGTGGGGGTGATGTTATGAATCTTCGTCCATGGATGAACGGTGGTAGGTGCCTCTTCTTGATGGGGAATCGAATAGGTTCCGTCAGGATGTTTTTCCAACAGCAATTCATTCTGGAAAAATACAAACCAATATTTCTTCATGGCGTTTATGATGTTGTTTTTCTTAAATAATCTCTTTTTCTCTAATAAAAGCTTCGTAATAACGTAATAACGTAATAACGTGATAACGAAATAACAAAATATTATGATAACCTCATCCTCCCCCGAACAAGAGTTTCTTGTCGCGTTCCAGTGCCGGGACGGTCCATGCCTCGGGCACAAAACGCCAGTTATGATGAGCCTGTGGGTCTGTCTCTTGTTTCTTTTCTATTTCGTGCATCAGATAGTAACGCTGGTCGTGCTCGCTACGAAAGATAATGCGCTCGGGAATCTGTTCGAAAGGGATGCCGGCTCCTTTGGTCAGCAGTTCGCCGCCGCCATTTCCACGATAACTGTTCATCGCCACACGATACCATTGGTCCATAGAGAACGGTTCTCCGTTGCTCATCTGCAAGATGCGCACTTTCTCTCCGTTGCGACGGGTCACATCCACTTCATAGTCGATGCCGGCGGCACTTTCGAAATTGAAGGCCAGATTTTGAAAGAGATAGTGCTTGCGTTCGCTTGGGGCGGGTTCTGTCAACAGGATGATATGGTCATCGGCCGTTTGCATCGTATTGACCCATTGACCGTAACTCATCTCCAACAACTGATGGATTTCGTGCCCTGTCATGCGCAACACATAGATTTGATTCTCATACTTATAGAGATTGAACAAGTCGCTCACATGCACATCACCGGCTTCAATGCAGGTGTCGAAGGTGAGCGGGGCATTGAGTGAGATGTCGGCACCGGTTATCTTCAGTTGAACATCATGGATGAAATCCGTCAGTGGCGCACTGCCGAAATAGCAGTCACGGGTATAGATGGTATGCGCGAAATGACCGATGCGGCGTTCGACATACTCTTTCACCAAGTCGGCTTCATGTTGGAAATGGCGCAGAAAACCGGTGTCGGGGGTGCATGACTTGACCGAACGCAAACCGCCGCGGATAGAACGGATGCTATGGCTCTTACGGTCAAAACGAACCTCTGCCTCTGCCACATAGAGGGCATTGGATGACGGGTCTAAACACAGCACTTTCTTGCCCGAACTGTTCTCTATCCAGTCGTGATGGGTGAGATGGTCGTGTCCGAAGAATACGAGGTCGAAACCCTCTACCTCGCGAACCACTCGAAGCGTGGCATTCTCCTCATAGTCGGTGGTGGTGATGCCTCCCTCTTTGCCGGAATGAAACAGTCCTACGGTCAGGTCCGGATGTTCCTTCTCCTGAATGATGGACATCCAATGGCGGGCGGTAATGGTCATTTCCTCAAAACGAAGACCGCTCCACAAGTCGTTGTGCAACCAGTAGGGGATGGCGGCGGTGACCAGGCCCAGTACGGCGATGCGGATGCCGGAACGTTCGATGATGGTGTAGGGCTTCAAATAGGGTTGTCCGGTGCTCGTGTCTATGACGTTGGCGCCCAAGGTGGGACAGTCGGTCTCTGCTATCCATTTGTCATAGACGGGATGACCGGTCTCGATGTCGTGATTGCCGATGACTTGGGCGTCATATCCCATATAGTTATAAACGCTTGCCGCCAGGTTGGGACGTTCCGGACTCACATAATTGCTGAAATAACAGGATGGTTGTCCTTGAAGGATATCACCGTTGTCGAGTAAAACGACGTTTCCCCCGTATCGTATGTTCTCATTCTTTACATGGGTGAACACACGAGCCAGACTCCCCTCAAGAGACTGCCGGTTGATGAAGTCGTAGGGGAAGATGCAACCATGCACGTCGCTGGTCTCAATCAGTTTGATGATGATATCGTCGTGGGGCGTCATGGCTTATTCGTCTCTTGGTTGTGGTTCTTCCTGTCCTGAAGAAGGAACAGTTTGCTCGGGAGGGAGGGCTTGTGGCTCAGAAACGGCCACTTCTTCTTCAGAAGAGGGAACTTTTTGTTCGGGTGCGGGTGTTCCTTGTTTAGAGGGTGCGACTTCTTGCTCAGGGCGGGTCGGCTTACTTTTCCTGCCAATCAAATCGCGCCAACCACTGAAGTCTTTCTTCATGATGAGACCCAGTCCTTGGGTGTTCAGACTGTTTTTCGTGAAGTAACGGTCGTTGGTCTGGTTATACACACGAACGGCCAGGTTGCCGTTGGGGAAAAGGAGATAGCGCACATCGAAATCACCGATGAAACTGGTGGTGGCATTCGCATTGTCACGATAACCGAACTGACCGTTGATGAGCAGACGGTTGTTGAGCAGACGGCCGCTGAGGATGCCTTCGTATTCGGCATTGTTCCAACCCTCATCGCCGGTGGAGATGTTGGCTCCGAAATTCCAGTTGTTGTTATTGATGAAACTACTGAGCACATTGTTGATTTGCTGACTGATAGTGCCGCTGAGCAGACTCTGCATGGCAAGGCTGGTCTGACTTTGCGAACCTTCATTCATCGCGTTGTTGTTCTGTGAATAGAAACGGCCGATGGTGAGCAGATAGATGACCTGTTGGTTCAACTCTTCTTCACTGTTAATCAAACTGTGAACCATCTGCTGGGCATCGCTGCTGAGGGTGGGCATTTCCATGTCGAAATCAACGGATGGGGCGTTGGCTGAACCCTTGATGTTCATCAGACAATTAACACGCACATTGTTCGAGGCGAAATTGCGTCCGATGTTCAAGTCGGATAGCGATACTCCGTTGACCGTATAGACGGCTTGCAGGTCGAGAGGCGCATCGTAAGGGTCACCTCCGAAAGAGATGGTGCCGCCGGGTTGGAACTGGAAATCCTTCTTGATGAGGTTTTGTATGGTCATCTTATAGATGCCATGGTCCACTTCGTAGTTGCCGAAGATATTGAAGGCACCTTTGTTGAAGTAGTTGGCTTTCAACACGCCACTGCCGTTCAAGGCGATGTAGTCGCCGCTCTCCGGGTTCATCAGCAGGTGTAGCGTGGCATCGGGCGTGGCGTTGATGAGCAGGTTCATGTGCAGATTGGCTGGCAGTTGATACACTGGGGCTGTATTAGCGGCATCTCCACGGTCTTCTCCTTCGGGTATCACATCACGTGTGGTATAGCCGCCACGCTCGGCGGTGACATCGTTCCAGTGGATGAACTCTTGTTTTTTCAAGGCTCCCGGACTTGACACATCATAATAGAAGACGGTGTTCTTCTGTGGAGTGGCGTTCACATCGATGACAACCTCTCCGCTCTTACCGCGTATCTGGCAGTCACCCGTGGCAAAAACGGTTCCGCAGAAGGTGTTGCCGCCATATTCTTGATGGTCATAAACCAACATATTGTCGGCATGTACACCGATGTCATAGGTCCAACTGCCCAAGTGCTTGTGGTCCACATAACCTTGAAGACGGGCACGGTGACCGTCACGGTCTATTAGTGTCTCACCGGGGAAATAAATATGGTCGGGCGTAAAAATAATCGTGTCGTTCTCCATCGTATAGACAGTGTGCAAACTCTTAACGCCTACATCGCCGTTGGCCACCACATGACCTTCGAGATTAGGTTCCTTGAATGTGCCTATCACGTGAATATAGCCATTAACATGTGCTCCGATGTCGCAAAGGAAACTGCCACAGTATTTCTCCAGAAAGTCTATCTTGGTTCCGTATGTGTTGATGTTCAGGTCAAACGTGGTGGGCGACAATGTGATACCGCCGTCAATAAAAGTCCTCGAGGTGGGACCGTTGTCAGCGATGGCGTCAATCGTTATCTTGTTGTCACTCTTATTCCAACCTACACGGGCAGTGAGGTCGCCAAACGTGCCTCTGGAGAAAGAGAAATGGTCCACAAACAATTGACAAGCCGCTTCGGGGTGATCATAAATCGAGGTGATGTAACCTGTGCCGGAGGCGATACCGCCAAACTCCACATTCTTGTTGCTGAGCAGACCGGACAGATAGTTCAGGTCAACCTGATGGATATCGACCTTCACACTGTCGGCATGGTTCGGACGGACCTTGCCGCTGAAGGTAATATGTTGCTGCTCATTGTTCAGGGAGAAGTGGTCGATGACCAACTGGTCGGATGAATATAGGATATCCGATGGGAGAACGGTCCATGAGGTGTTGCCCAAATGAAGGTCGGACTCATGCACCTTGACGTGCAAATTCCAAAGTCCGTCTTGGTCTTGCAGGAAGGTGGTGTTGGCTGACAAACGGCCGCGAAGTGCCTGCTTGCTGCCGTGGTCGTTGAAACTTACCTCGGTAAAGAGGTCATTGTCGGATGCAGACGCTTGTAAGGTCAGGTCAAGGGCGTTACCATTGGCTTGCAGGCGTTTCAAGGTCGCATCGGCATAAATGGTGTCGAGGGCGGTGTGCAGATTGACGAGGCCGTCCACATAATGCTGGCCGCGATAGGAGATGTCGGGCACCTCGGCGGTCAGACGCATCGTCCGTTCTGTATCGTCGATGGTTCCTTCGATATGGATGGGTGAATGCACCGTCAGGGGTTGGTTGAATAACTTTTCCAACCATTCGCCGTCATAGACATCGGCTGTGAGCGACAATTGGTTGTCCGGGGAAGTGCCCCAGGCGCTCTTCTTAAAGGGTGAGGCGGGAAGTTGGTCGCCGATGATGTTCATGACACTGGCTGGCAAGGTCTGGATATCAAACTGTCCCTCGGCATCGATGTCGGCGAAGTCGCTGCTCAGGTGTAAAAAGTGTTGGTCGCGATGTTGCTGTATCTGAAGGGATAAACGGTCGAAAGAAAAGTCGGAACGACCCGAATGCATGGCGAAATGACGGATTTCGGCAGTTCCGGAGACATCGCCCAAGTTGTGGCCGGAGAGGTCGGCGGTGATGTCGAAATCGTAGGTCTCATCGGTATGTCGGTTGGGTAATCCAAAGGCAGTGGGGGAGAAATGGCGTACCTGTGCTTCGAGGTTGGCCAGATAGGGCTGCTGACTCATGTTCACCTGACCTTTGAAGTCCACCTGACCGTCAGGGGCGTCCATCGACAGGGTGCCGTCAAATGACTGTTGATGATAGGTGCCGTTCAGTGAGATGTTCTGATAGCGGTGTCCACCATACTCCAACAGGTCCACATCTCCTTGAGCAGTCAGCGTCATGTCTCGGCGGATTGGCCACGAACCTGATAACTCGATGTTGGCTGAAACAACGCCTAAAGGAAGGTTGGGCAACAACCCGCTCATGTCAAAATGGGGGGTGGACACTTCAGACGTGAATTGTTGTGATGCGACTTGAATGGATACGTCGGCGGTTCCCACATCACTGCTGAGATGACCTTTGCCGCTGAAGTGGTCGTTGCCGGAATAACTGAAGTCGCCGCGCAGGGTGGTACGCCCCAATAATGACAGTTGCGAAGGGAGCGTATGCTTGATATTCATGTCGCTAAGCAACTGAAAGACGGTGGGCGTATGGAGTGATGCCTCGGAAATATGGGCTGACCAAGTGGGACGGGGAGCGGTAAACGACAGCGAGGCATTGCCCGCGAGGTCTATTTGATAACCGCTCGCGGAGAGCTTAAAACCGTCTAACTCACATTGGCGACCATGACCGTGGCAGTTCATGGACAGAAGAAAGGGTGAGGTATAAGCACTCAGGTTCGGACGGAAAAAGGCAAGGTCGGACAACTGAATGGTGGATGGGGCTATCTCGCCCGAATAGGTGAGTGAGTCGGTCAACAGTTTTCCGCCTTCGGTCTGATAGTCAAACGCCAGGTTTTGAAGCGACAACGTGCTGTTGGGCAATTCAAGTTGGAACGCTGATGACTGGGCATGATGGCTGTCGGCCTTCAAATCAAACGACAGCGTGCGGATGTTTAATCCGGAACGCTCTTTGAATGCGAGCTTTTTTATGTTCAGGTCGATGCCGTTGTCGGTCAACTCATTGAGGATGAAATGTCCGCTCAAATCGCTGATGTATAGGTGCGACGGGTCAAACGTCTCTTGCTGAGGAAGGCTCTTGCAATCGTAGCGGAGGGTGCCGTTGCGGACGATCAATGAGCGGATGGACAGGTGCAAGGGACGGCGGGCACCGTCTTTGCTGCGTAGGGAATCCAAGACATATTGGCAGTTAAGCGGCGCTGACACACTGTCGCGGTATAGTTGGAGGCGGAGGCCAAACACCTGCGCGGAGGCCATCGACACCTCGCCGTCAAAAAGGGGAAGCAGCTCTATCTTCGCCGAAAGACGGGAGGCACTCAGCATCTTCTCGCCCGACTGGTCGTAAATCAGGACGTCATCCACGGTGACACGGCTCAAACCGATGTTCAGGCGCCCAATCTCAACGTTTGAACCTATCTTATCTGACAAATATGACGCTACCGCACCGCCAAGATACGTCTGTACGGCGGGGATGCGAAGCAAAACATAAACAAATACGATGAACCCGATGAGTGTCCAAAGTATGGTGCGAAATATATGGCTAAATCGTCTGATAGCTTTATTTTTTTTGCAAAAATACACCAAAAAAACGTTATGAGCCCACAAAACACCTTTTTTTCTTTTCGGTGTATAGTTTTTTTTGTAAATTTGCAGAGTTTTTAAAGATTGGGAATCATCTCAACCTTCACACTCTTGTTTTTATAGTTATCATCATCAATAGTATTTTTATGTCGAAAGTAATTAAATTAAGGAAAGGCTTAGACATCAATCTAAAGGGAAAGGCACAGAAAGTATGCCAACCCGTCAAGTCTGATGGCCTCTTCGCCTTAGTTCCAGACTCTTTCGTGGGATTAACTCCGAAAGTTGTGGTCAAAGAGGGCGACAAGGTACAGGCGGGTGAACCTTTGTTTGTGGATAAGAAATTCCCTGAAGTGACTTTTGCGGCACCTGTCAGCGGTACGGTAAGTAGCGTGAAAAGAGGCGAACGCAGAAAACTTCTTAGCGTGACCATCCAGGCGGATGAGAAAATCACTTACAAAGACTTTGGTAAAAAGAATGTTGGTAAAATGACCGCGGACGACGTGATGCAGTCACTACTCCAAGCGGGACTGTTTGGTTGGATCAACCAATTGCCCTACGCGGTCACGGCTACACCTGACAAACAACCAAAGGCCATCTTTGTCAGTACACTGCGCGACATGCCGCTGGCTGCCGACTTCGAGTATGAGTTGGAGGGCGAGGAAGAGGCTTTCCAAACGGGTCTCTCGGCGCTCGCGAAAATGGCGAAGACGTATCTGGGCATCGGTGCAAATCAGAATGCCGCTGCGCTGACACAGGCGAAAGATGTGGAGGTGACGGTGTTCGACGGACCTTGTCCTGCCGGAAATGTCGGTGTGCATGTCAACCATCTCGATCCCGTCAACAAAGGGGAGACGGTATGGACGGTGGAACCGTCTGTCGTCATCTTCATCGGACGGCTCTTCCTGACGGGGCATGTCGATCTGCGTCGGAAAATTGCGGTGGCTGGCAGCGAAGTCAAAGAACCGGCTTATGTCGAGACGGTGATTGGACAGTCGCTGAAATCCATCCTCAAAGGACAACTGGATGGCGTGGAGCATAAACGCATCATCAACGGCAATCCGCTCACGGGTACTCCCGACACGCTCGATGGTTTTGTCGGGGCTCACACCTCTGAAATCACTGTCATTCCCGAGGGTGACGACCGTGATGAGTTCATCGGATGGATTATGCCCAGATTCAATGACTTCTCTGCCAACAGGAGCTACTTCAGCTGGCTCTTCGGCAAAAAGAAAGAATATACGCTCGATGCCCGTATCAAAGGCGGTGAGCGCCACATGATTATGAGCGGCGAATACGACCGGGTGTTCCCCATGGACATCTATCCTGAATATCTCATCAAAGCAATCATCGCAGGGGATATCGACAAGATGGAGCAATTGGGCATTTATGAGGTCGCTCCCGAAGATTTCGCTGTGGCTGAATTTGTCGATTCGTCAAAATTGGAACTGCAGCGCATTGTCAGAGATGGCTTGAATATGTTACGGAAAGAAAACGCATAACGATATGAGCGCATTAAGAAATTATCTGAACAAGATAAAACCCGCCTTTGAGAAAGACGGGAAATTGCATGCCTTCAGAAGTATCTTCGAAGGCTTTGAGACTTTCTTATACGTGCCAAACACAACGGCCAAGAGCGGAGCGAACATCCATGATGCGATTGACTCCAAGCGTATCATGAGCATCGTGGTCATCGCACTGATGCCGGCCATGCTGTTCGGTATGTATAATGTGGGATACCAGAACTACCTCCATGCTGGCACCTTGGCCGAGGCGGGGTTCTTCAGCATCTTCTTCTACGGGTTCTTCGCCGTGCTGCCTAAAATTCTGGTCAGCTATATTGTTGGCTTGGGAATTGAATTTGCATGGGCACAGTGGAAAGGTGAGGAGATTCAAGAGGGATACCTCGTTTCGGGTATCATCATCCCCTTGATTGTGCCGGTCAACTGCCCGCTGTGGATTCTGGCTCTGGCTTGTGCCTTTGCTGTCATTTTCGCGAAGGAGATATTTGGTGGTACGGGTATGAATATCTTCAACGTGGCACTGGTGGCACGTGCGTTCCTCTTCTTCTCCTATCCTCAGAAAATGAGCGGCGACACCGTATGGGTCGCTTCCGACAAAATCTTCGGCTTGGGCAACGACCTCAATGCTGTGGATACGTTCACACAGGCCACACCGTTAGGACAAATCGGTGCCGGTGCTACACCCGATGCTTCTATCTGCGATATGATCACGGGTTTCATCCCTGGTTCTATCGGTGAGACGAGTATTATCGCCATCGCTCTCGGTGCCATCATTCTCTTATGGACTGGCATCGCTTCGTGGAAGACCATGTTGAGCGTCTTCGTGGGTGGTGTCGTGATGGGATTGATTTTCCAGGCCACAGGCCAGACACCGATTCCGTTCTACGAGCATCTCATCTTGGGCGGCTTCGCGTTCGGTGCTGTCTTTATGGCTACCGACCCTGTCACGAGTGCACGCACCGAGACGGGTAAGTATTTCTATGGTTTCGTCATCGGTGCTTTGGCCATCATTATCCGTGTGATGAATCCCGGATATCCCGAAGGTATGATGCTGGCCATCCTGTTTATGAATATGTTTGCTCCGCTCATCGACTATTGTGTCGTGCAGCGCAACATCTCGAAAAGGGCAAAACGTCTCACCTCTAAATAAACGTACGATATGGAAAACGAAAAGAAAAAGGGATTGAACACCAATTCCAATGTATATACAATCGTATATTCGGCTATTCTTGTGATTATCGTCGCTTTCCTGCTGGCCTTCGTGTCTAAAGCATTGGAAGAGAAACAAGGTCAGAACGTGGCGCTTGACAAGAAAAAACAGATTCTTTATGCGTTGAATATACGTGACCTGGACGACGCACTGGCCGAACAGAAATATAAAGAGGTGGTCAAGAGCGACGATGTCATCGGTGAACCAAAGGCCGAAGGCAATGAGAATCACGGTTTCAAACTCAACAACTCTGATTTCAAACAAGGCAAATTGGCCGTCTATACCTGTGAAGTGGAAGGCGAGACAAAATATGTCATCCCCGTCTATGGCATGGGCCTTTGGGGCGGCATCAGTGGTTATGTAGCACTCAATGCTGATAAGTCAACGGTCTTTGGCGCATACTTCAACCATGAAGGAGAAACGGCAGGACTGGGTGCTGAAATCAAAGACGATGTCAACTGGCAGAAGAAATTTATCGGTAAGAAACTCTTTAAAGAGGGTAACGATGAAATCGCACTCAGTGTGGTCAAAAATGTGGATGACGAAGCGACGCAGGTCGATGCTGTCACCGGGGCTACACTCACTTCCGACGGTGTATCGCTCATGCTCAAGGATTGTCTTGGCAAATATAAGGAATTTTTTAAATCTGAAGGAGGGGTAGCATTATGAGTAAATTGTTTTCTAAAGAGAATCGGCAGGTCTTTGGTAACCCGCTGAATATGGACAACCCTGTACTCGTGCAGGTGTTGGGCATCTGCTCGGCACTGGCTGTCACTTCACAGTTGAAGCCGGCCATCGTCATGGGTCTCGCTGTGACGGTGATCACGGCTTTCGCCAATGTCATTATTTCACTCATCCGGAATACCATCCCCAACCGCATACGTATCATCGTGCAATTGGTGGTCGTGGCTACGCTCGTGACGATTGTCAGCCAGGTGCTGAAGGCTTTCGCTTACGATGTCAGTGTGCAACTGTCGGTGTATGTCGGATTGATTATTACCAACTGTATCCTCATGGGACGTCTCGAGGCTTTCGCCATGATGAACAAACCCTGGCCCAGCTTCCTCGACGGCGTAGGCAGCGGACTCGGTTATGCCCTCGTGCTCGTGGTGGTTGGCGCTGTGCGTGAACTCCTCGGCCGTGGCACCTTGCTCGGACTGACCATTATCCCTCAAGGCGCATACGATTGCGGATATATGAACAACGGCATGATGACAATGCCTGCCATGGCGCTCATCCTCGTCGGTTGTGTCATTTGGATTCATAGAGCATATTTTTATAAGGAGAAATAAGTCATGGAGCATTTAATCAGTTTATTCTTCAGGTCGATATTTATCGACAACATGGTTTTTGCCTTCTTCCTCGGCATGTGTTCGTTCCTTGCCGTGTCGAAGAATGTGAAGACGTCTTTAGGTTTAGGACTGGCCGTGACCTTCGTTCTCCTCGTGACGGTGCCTGTCGATTATCTCTTGCAGACTAAGGTGCTCGGACCCGACTGCCTCGTGGAGGGTGTTGACCTTTCTTACCTTAGTTTCATCCTCTTCATTGCTGTGATTGCAGGCATGGTGCAACTGGTGGAGATGACGGTCGAGAAATATTCTCCATCGCTCTATGCCGCTCTTGGTATCTTCTTGCCTCTGATTGCGGTCAACTGTGCCATCATGGGTGCTTCGCTCTTCATGCAGCAACGTATCAATCTCGACCCCTCCAACACGCAGTATATCGGCAGCATCGTTGATGCGCTCGTCTATGCGTTGGGTAGCGGTATCGGTTGGACGTTGGCCATCGTGGCGATGGGTGCCATCCGTGAAAAGATGCAGTATAGTGATGTGCCGGCTCCCTTGAAGGGATTGGGCATCACTTTCATCACTGTGGGTTTGATGGCGATGGCTATGATGTGTTTCTCAGGACTTAAAATTTAAATCAGGCGTATGTTACAGTTTATATTATCCAGCATAGCGGTATTCCTTGTGATGATTCTTCTCTTGGTCATCATCCTCTTGGTGGCGAAGAAATATCTGTCACCCAGCGGAAATGTGAATATCGAAATCAATGGCGACAAGACCATTTCGGTGGCGCAGGGCAGCAGTCTGATGGCCACGCTCAACGAGAATGGCATCTTCCTGCCTTCTGCGTGTGGCGGTAAGGCTTCATGCGGACAGTGCAAGGTGCAGGTGCTGGAGGGTGGGGGAGAGATCCTCGACTCTGAGCGTCCGCACTTCACACGCAAGGAGATTAAAGACCATTGGCGTCTTGGTTGTCAGTGCAAGGTGAAGGGTGACTTGAAAATCAAGGTGCCTGAGAGCGTGCTCGGCGTGAAGGAGTGGGAGTGCACCGTCATCTCCAACAAGAATGTGTCGAGCTTTATCAAGGAGTTTATCGTGGCTCTGCCCCTGGGCGAGCACATGGACTTCGTGCCGGGGTCGTATGCGCAGATCAAAATCCCCGCTTACGACTGCATCGACTACGACAAGGACTTCGACAAGGAGGATATCGGACCCGACTACCTGCCGTCGTGGGAGAAGTTCAACATCTTCTCGCTCAAGGCCCACAACCCCGAAGACACCATCCGCGCCTACTCCATGGCCAACTACCCGGCCGAGGGCGACCGTATCACTCTGACCGTGCGTATCGCTACCACACCGTTCAAACCCAAACCCGAGGTGGGATTCCAGGATGTGCCCACGGGCATCGCCTCATCCTACATCTTCTCGCGCAAACCGGGCGACAAGGTGATCATGAGCGGCCCTTACGGCGACTTCCATCCCATCTTCGACTCTAAGAAAGAGATGATATGGGTGGGCGGCGGCGCCGGCATGGCTCCCCTGCGCGCACAGATCATGCACATGACCAAGACGCTCAATACGCGCGACCGTGAGATGCATTTCTTCTACGGTGCACGTGCGCTGGTCGAGGCTTTCTTCGTCGAGGATTTCCTGGAACTGGAGAAGGAGTTTCCTAACTTCCATTTCCACCTCGCTTTAGACCGTCCTGACCCCGCAGCCGACGCTGCCGGTGTGAAATACACTGCCGGATTTGTTCATCAGGTGATGTACGAGACGTATCTGAAGGACCACGAGGCACCTGAGGATATCGAGTACTACATGTGCGGTCCCGGCCCCATGTCGAAGGCGGTGCAAGGCATGCTCGACTCCCTCGGCGTTGACCCCGAAAGCATCATGTTCGATAACTTCGGCTAAACAGAGCCCTCACAGTTCTCAGTTCTTTCCGAGAAAAGAGTTCTCCGTTTTTTCCGAGTTCTTAGAGAATAATAAAGAAGCCCAGACGGTTCATTCCGTCCGGGCTTCTTCTTTCATCTCTTCACAGGGCATATCTCCTGCCCCTTGCCCCTTGCTCCCTGCCCCCAATTTACCAGATGTTGTGCTTGATTTTCTCCACGTAAGCGTCAATGACAGCCACAGCTACGATATTCACAACATCGCGCACACTGCTGCTGAAGTCGGTGAAGTGAATGGGTTTGTTCAGACCCATCTGAATCGGACCGATAATCTCCACGTCGGTGTTCATTGCTTGTAGCATCTTATATGATGAACGAGCGCTGGTCAGATTGGGGAAGATCAAGGTGTTCACGTCCATTCCCTTCAGACGGGTGAAGGGGTAGAGTGTGTCGCGCAGCTCGCGGTCGAGGGCAAATCCGATTTGCATCTCACCGTCAACGGCCATGTCGGGGTACATTTGCTGCAATTCGGCCACGGCCTTACGCACCTTGCGCGAACCCTCCGAAGTGTCGGAACCGAAGTTGGAATGGCTGATCATGGCAATGTGCGGCTTCTCGTTGAAGAAACGGACGGCTTTGGCGCTCAACTTAGCCAAATCAACCAATTCCTCGGTATCTGGGTTGTTGTTGATGAGGGTGTCTGCGATATACAGCGGACCACGGGATGAGTTGATGATGTGCATGGTGCCGAAATGCTTGTATTCGGGTTGGATGCCTATCACCTCGTTGGCCACCTTGATGGTGTTGGAGTATTTGGTATATAGACCTGTGATGAAGGCGTCGGCCTCGCCTGTCTCCACCATCATCATGCCGAAGTAGTTGCGCTCAAACATCTTATCGTTGGCTTCCTCAAAGGTATAGCCGTCGCGCTTACGCTTATCGGTGAGGATGCGGGCATAGCGCTCACGACGTTCCGCCTCGCGGTCGTGGCGCAGGTTGATAATTTCTATGCCTTCCAAACTCAGGTCAAGCTCATGGGCAAGTTTCTCAATACGCTCATCATTACCCAAAAGGATGGGCTTGCAGATGCCTTCGGCCTTGGCCTGTACGGCGGCTTTCAACATGGTGGGATGAATGCCTTCGGCAAACACCACGCGCTGCGGATGATGACGGGCGGTGTCATAGAGCTTCTGCGTCAGCTTGGTCTCCTGACCTAACATCTCGCGCAACCGGTTCTTATATTCATCCCAATCGTCAATCGCAGTGCGGGCTACACCACTGTCAATGGCAGCTTTGGCCACTGCGGCAGACACTTCGGTGATGAGGCGCGGGTCAACGGGTTTGGGAATGAAGTAGGAGGGACCGAAGGTCAGGTTGTTAACGTGATAGACATCGTTCACCACGTCGGGCACCGGCTGCTTGGCCAGGTCGGCGATGGCCATCACGGCTGCCATCTTCATCTCCTCGTTGATGGCGCGGGCATGCACGTCAAGGGCACCACGGAAGATATAGGGGAACCCGATCACATTGTTAATCTGGTTGGGATAATCGGAACGTCCGGTGGACATCAGCACATCGGGACGGGAATCCATCGCATCTTCGTACGAGATTTCGGGCACGGGGTTCGCCAGGGCGAAAACGATAGGGCTGGCGCCCATCGAACGTACCATGTCTTTTGTCAGCACGTTGCCTTTCGACAGTCCCACAAACACATCGGCATCCTTCACGGCTTCTGCTAAGGTGTGGATGTCTGTGCGCTTGGTGGCGAAGAAACGCTTCTGCTCGTTCAGGTCGTTACGTTCTTCAGAGATGACGCCTTTCGAGTCGAGCATCACGATGTTCTCTTTCTGTGCACCCAAAGCCATGTAGAGCTTCGTACAAGAGATGGCGGCTGCACCGGCACCGTTCACCACGATGCGTACTTGGGCGATGTCTTTGCCGGCCACCTCAAGGGCGTTCTTCAGTCCGGCGGCTGAGATAATGGCGGTGCCATGCTGATCATCGTGCATCACGGGGATGTCGAGCGTTTTTTTCAGGCGCTCTTCGATATAGAAACATTCGGGGGCTTTGATGTCCTCTAAGTTGATGCCGCCGAAGGTGGGGGCGATTTTCTCCACTGCCTCGCAAAATTTCTCAGGGTCTTTCTCGTCCACTTCAATATCGAACACATCGATGCCGCCGTATATCTTAAACAGCAGACCTTTTCCTTCCATCACGGGCTTGCCGCTCATCGCGCCGATGTCGCCCAGTCCCAACACGGCTGTACCGTTAGAGATGACTGCCACTAAGTTTCCTTTGTCGGTATATTGATATACGTCGTCAGGATTTTCCTGTATCTCAAGACATGGGAAGGCCACACCGGGAGAGTAGGCTAACGACAAGTCGGTTTGAGTACGATAAGGTTTGGTGGGTTTCACCTCTATCTTTCCGGGACGCCCACTCTGATGGTATTGAAGCGCTGCTTCTTTAGAAATTTTGACCATAAGTGTATAATATGTAAGTTATAAGTGCAAAATCGAAAGACGTATGTGCAAATGTGTAAGATTTGCGGCTGCAAAATTACGAATAATCGAGGGCAGAACAAAATGGACGAGTTCATTTTTTATGCTGAGATGGAGTAATTTATCTAAAATTACAAAATAATCACCATTCCACCGCCATTTCTGTCATTATTTTGCCAAAGCAACTATATCCGCTCTACCTGCTTCACACCTTTCACGGTGCGCAACTTCTTGATGAGTTGTTCCAAGCGTGAGGTGTCGTCTAATTGCACCACCAATATGCCTCCGAACAACCCGTCATGGCTGTCGATGCTGATGGAGCGCATCACGATCTTCTCTTCTTTGGAGATGATGCTCGTGATGTTGTTCACAATGCCGATGTCGTCGTTGCCCACCACACGCAGCGTAATCGAATACTGCGAAGAACCTTTGCCGCTCCATTTGGCTTTCACAATACGATAGCCGAAACGGCGGCGCAATTCGGGCGCGTTCGGACAGTCAGCACGGTGTACCTTGATGCCGCCATTGATGGTCACAAAACCGAAGATAGGGTCTCCATAGATGGGGTGGCAGCATTTGGCCAACTGATAGTCGATGCCTTTCAGATTGCGGTCTATCACCAACACGTCTTCATTCTGCCGCACCAATGCCTCATCGGGATTCTCGTATGAAAATTCCTCTGCGCTGCGGGTGGGACCTTGTGCTGACTGGGCATTCTTTTCATGCTGTTGTATCTCGATGTATTTCTCAATCACCTCGTTAGCATCAAGTTTCTCTTCGGCTATCTGACGGTAGAAATCTGATGTCTCTTTGAATCCTAATTTTTTGATGAGGTGCGAGATGGTGGCTTCTTCCAACTCCACCTTACGGTTCTTCAACCGGCGTTCCAACATCTCCTTGGCATACAGACCGTCTTTCACCTGGGTCTCCTTCAGAGCCAGACGTATCTTGGCTTTGGCACGCGACGACTTCACAATGTTCAACCAGTCTTGCTTCGGCTTCTGGTTCGAAGAGGTCAACACCTCTACTTGGTCGCCGCTGTGCAGCTGCTCGCGAACAGGCACGATGCGGTTGTTAATCCTGCCGCCCACACACTGGTTGCCCACGCGCGAGTGGATGCGGTAGGCGAAGTCGAGCACTGTCGAACCCTTCGGGAATTTCAACAAGTCGCCTTTGGGGGTGAAGACAAACACCTCATCCTCATACAGGTCCATCTTGAACTGGTCCATCAGTTGCAAGTCGTCATTACTCTCCAAGGCTGCACGGATGTTGTTGAGCCATTCGTCCAGGTTGCTCTCTCCTTTCACTCCCTTATAGCGCCAGTGGGCGGCTAAGCCACGCTCGGCTATCTCGTCCATGCGCTCGGTGCGGATTTGCACCTCCACCCATTTGTTCTCAGGACCTAACACGGTAATGTGCAGACTCTCATAACCGTTCGATTTGGGTACTGAGAGCCAGTCGCGCAACCGCTTGGGGTTGGGCTGGTACATATCGGTGATGATGGAGTAGGCCTGCCAGCATTGCATCTTCTCTTTCTCAACAGGGGCGTCGATGATGATGCGGATGGCGAAGAGGTCAAAGATGCCTTCAAAACCGCATTTCTGCTTCTTCATTTTCTGCCAGATGCTGTGGATGCTCTTCGTACGCCCTTTCATGTGGAAACGCAGACCGGCTTCTGAGAGCTTCTTTTCAATAGGACCGATAAACCGTTCGATATAGGCATCGCGAGAGCGTTTGGTGGCATTGAGCTTCTCCTTGATCATATAGTAGGCATCGTGCTCCATGTACTTCAAACTCAGGTCTTCCAACTCGCTCTTCAACTTATAAAGACCTAATTTGTGCGCCAATGGGGCATACAGATAGGAGGCTTCTTCCGACACTTTTTGCTTGGCTTCTACAGCCTCGGTGTCACGTATCTGACGCATCAGGTTCACACGGTCGGCTATCATGATGAGGATGACACGCATGTCCTCGGCAAACGACAGAAGAAGATTGCGGTAGTTCTCGCTGCTGATGACCGGGGTCTTCTGATAAAGGTCCGACACGCGCACCAATCCCCTGATAATCTGTGCTACGCTGGGACCGTATGTCGCCTCAATCTCTTTCTCCGTCATCGTCTGCTGGGCGGCACAGGCATAGAGCAGGATGGCGATGACACCATCGTGCTTCAATCCCGTCTCTTCCACCGCGATGACGGCTGTTTGTAATCCGAACACCAACGGGTTAAGGCCGAAGATGTCACGGCCGACGTGCCCTTGCTCAAGAGCCGTTTCAAAATGTTTGATGACGTTCTTCTCATCATCACTGTTGAACGATTCTCCTAATAATTGATGCAGTTGGCTTAAAGCGTCTGCCAACTGGGTGCGTTCAGCGTCTGTATATATGAGTTGAGCCATAGATTTGCTGTCGTTTGCGAGGTTTGTGCCTGCAGTATGGGCTGAAAAAGGAAAAATATTTTTGCAAAGGTACAATTTTTTCCCCAATTCGTCTTGCATTTAGGAAAAATGATGTAATTTTGTAACAAAATACCATAAAACCATTATAAACCCATCAAATTACTATGCTTTCACAAAACGATCTCAAACAAATTGCTGCTAAAGGTATCTCCGAGGAGCAGATCAACATTCAGTTAGAAGAGTTTAAAACAGGATTCCCCTTTTTGAAATTAGAAGCCGCCGCTGCCGTGGGCAATGGTATCGTTGCACCTGGTGAAGAGGAAAAAGCCCAACTGATTGACGCATGGAATGCGTACAAAGCTGGCGGAAAGAAAATCGTCAAGTTTGTGCCCGCTTCTGGTGCTGCCAGCCGTATGTTCAAAGATATGTTCGCTTTCTTGTCGGCTGATTACGATGTGCCTACCACCGCGTTCGAGAAACAATACTTCGATAATATCACCCGTTTCGCATTCTACGATGAACTGAATGCCGCTTGCGTGAAAAACGAAGGAAAAGACATCCCCGCGCTGATTGCCGATGGCAATTACAAGGCGGTGGTGGCTAATATGCTCGAAGCGAAGGGACTTAACTACGGTCAGCTGCCTAAAGGCATGCTGCTCTTCCACCAGTATCCCGAGGGACCGCGCACACCGATGGAGGAACACCTGGTCGAGGGCGCACTCTACGCTGCCAGCAATGGCGAGGCCAATGTGCATTTCACCGTGAGCCACGAACATCTGGATTTCTTTGAGAAGAAAGTGGCTGACAAGAAGGATATCTATGCCGGGAAATACGGTGTGAAGTACAATATCTCGTTCTCCGAACAAAAGCCAAGCACCGACACGGTGGCTGCCAATGCCGACAACACACCGTTCAGAAACGACGATGGTTCGCTGCTCTTCCGCCCGGGTGGCCATGGCGCGCTGATTGAAAACCTGAATGAGATTGATGCCGATGTGGTGTTCATCAAGAACATTGACAATGTGGTGCCCGATCGTCTCAAGCAGGATACGGTCGATTACAAACAAGTCATCGCCGGCATTCTCGTCACCTTGCAAAAGAAAGCTTTCGCTTATCTGGAGAAATTAGACTCTGGCGTCTATACCCACGACGATCTGTTGGAGATGGTGCGTTTCGTGCAACGTGACCTCTGCTGCCGTAAGGCCGACATCAAGGAGTTGGAGGATGCCGAGCTGGTCATCTACCTCCGCAAGAAATTGAACCGTCCCATGCGTGTCTGTGGCGTGGTGAAGAATGTGGGCGAACCCGGTGGTGGACCGTTCCTCACCTATAATCAGGATGGCACGGTCAGTCTGCAGATTCTCGAAAGCAGTCAGATTGACAAGAGCAATGCGGAATACCAGAAGATGTTCACCGAAGGCACGCATTTCAATCCCGTTGACCTGGTTTGCGCTGTGAAGGACTATAAAGGACAGCCGTTTGACCTGCCGAAGTATGTGGATAAATCCACAGGATTCATCAGCAGCAAGAGTAAAGGCGGCAAGGAACTGAAAGCACTCGAATTGCCGGGTCTGTGGAACGGCGCTATGAGCGACTGGAGCACGGTGTTTGTTGAGGTGCCTCTCGCTACCTTCAATCCCGTGAAGACGGTCAATGACCTTCTCCGTGAGCAACATCAGTAAAATTCATCTTAACATCCGGGAGAAAGCCTTCAGGGGCTTTCTCCCTTTATAAAATAGACTCAGCTTTCGCTATCTGTATGGAAAGTAAGGAAGTTGAGCGAATAAAAACGTAACAAAATAAGAAAAATGGATAGTCCAAAACTGATTGAGAAAAGATATCTTGTCGCGTTCATTCTCATCACGTCAATTTTCGCGTTGTGGGGATTTGCGAACGACATCACCAATCCCATGGTTAAGGCTTTCTCAAAAATATTCCGCATGAGCGTGACCGACGGCGCTTTGGTGCAAGTCGCGTTCTATGGAGGTTATTTCGCCATGGCATTTCCCGCAGCCATCTTCATTCGTAAATACTCCTACAAAGCAGGTGTGCTCATGGGATTAGGTCTTTATGCTACTGGTGCCTTGCTCTTCTTCCCCGCATCGATGACAGGTAGTTATTATCCATTTCTTATCGCCTATTTTATTCTGACTTGTGGACTGTCGTTCTTGGAAACCAGTTGCAATCCCTATATTATGTCGATGGGTGACGAGCGCACAAGTACACGACGGCTGAACATGGCTCAAAGTTTCAACCCGATAGGCTCGCTCTTCGGTATGTTTGTTGCCATGAATTTCATACAGGCTCGTCTGAACCCGGCTTCGACGGAAGAGCGGCAACTGCTGAGCGAAGACGAGTTTGCCGCCATGCGTGATTCCGACCTTTCTGTGTTGATTACTCCCTATCTGATTATCGGCTTGGTCATCATTGCGATGTTTATCCTTATTTACATGACCAAAATGCCGAAAAGTGCTGATTCGGAGCACGGCATTCATTTCTTGTCCACGCTGAAACGTATTTTCTCGATAAAGTATTATCGTGAGGGGGTCATTGCTCAGTTCTTCTATGTCGGAGTCCAGATTATGTGTTGGACTTTCATCATACAATATGGAACAAGGGTGTTTATGAACGAGGGAATGGCGGAGATTGACGCTGAGGTGCTTTCGCAACGTTTGAATATCATTGCCATGATCTTGTTCGTGAGCAGCCGCTTCATCTGTACTTTCTTCTTGAAATACATCAACGCCGGAAAACTGTTAGGTATTTTGGCTGTGGTTGGGGCTCTCTTGACCATAGGCGTCATTTTCATTGACGGACGTATGGGTGTGTATTGCCTTGTTGCTATTTCATGCTGTATGTCATTGATGTTCCCGACCATTTATGGTATCGCTTTGCAAGGATTGGGCGAGGACGCTAAATTTGGAGCCGCGGGACTGATCATGGCGATTCTTGGCGGTTCGGTTCTCCCTCCACTTCAGGCTTCTATTATCGACCAAAACACGCTCTTTGGCATGCCTGCGGTCAATGTGTCATTTATCTTGCCGTTCATCTGCTTTATTGTGATCATCATCTACGGATGGCGTACCTATCAACGAACGAAAGTAGGGTAGGGATTGAATGAACAAAAGTCATTGAACGAAAGCAGGAGGATATAACGATCAAAAGCAAGTAGATATAACATAAAAGAAACCGTCAATCATCTAAGATGGTTGACGGTTTCTTTTGTACGCCTGCAGGGGTTCGAACCCTGGACACCCTGATTAAGAGTCAGGTGCTCTACCAACTGAGCTACAAGCGCATCATTTCAAAGAAGCAATTCCGTGTCATTTCTGAATTGCGAGTGCAAAGGTACGCCTTTTTTCTGAACCCACCAAATATTTTCTCTTTTTTTTCAGTTTTCCTACTCAAATTTCACTTTTCCTATTCAAATTCCAGTTTTCCTAATGAAAAACCGATAGGATTTAACGAACACGAATCGACCGAGTGTTGAATGTTGAGTGTTGAATGTTGAATTTTGAATGGTCGCTTCGCGATGAAGAATGAAGGAATGTTGAATTGGGGGGCTTCGGAAAGAAATTAAAATAATTATCCATGAAAGTTCGGCCTCGTCCGAGGATTCTATGTCTACGGAATATAGGAATCAAGGAAGGTCGGCCTACGGCCGAGGGGGTGTGTCTGCGACGCTACATGAATGGGCATAAAAGGCCACAAATTATTCATGAATGAGTCCACACTAATACATGAATGAGTCCACATTAATAAGTGATTCCAAGGGCGTCAGCCAGCTCCCCTCCCATGTAGGGGAGGGCAGGGGTGGGGTCAGTAATATGCACATGCTATAGGGCAGATATTACGAATCAAGGAAGTTCGGCCTTGCGGCCGAAGGGATAGTGATGAAATGATATGGCATTTGTCGCAGCGCGGTGAGCGTAGCGAACACAAAAGCTCGCAACTTTGTTGCGTAGATATAGATGCCGGCCCTTTGATGGGCCGAGCATACC
>CAMJFC010000024.1 GCA_946404865.1 uncultured Prevotellaceae bacterium | reverse complement strand
CAATGATTGCTTATTAGTATGCAAATATAAGTATTATTTCACGGAATCGCAAACATTATATGCTTTTTTGTAATTACATAGCGACACGTAGTCCTAAATGACCTTTTCGCTCTTTGGGAGAATAATAGTGTCTGTCAGACACTCGGCAATTCCTGGGCAGACTGACAAAACTGCCGCCTCGTCCTGCCATTTGCTGACTTCGCACCTTATTGCTGGGATTATATTCTTCTGACCTTTCATAATAATTCGCATCAAACCAATCGGATGTCCATTCCGAGACATTACCACTCATATCAAAAACACCCAGAGAATTTGGATTCAACGATTTCACGTGGTGTGTTTTCCCGTTAGCATTACTATTATACCAAGCCACTAAACCAACAGCGTCACTTCCGCTATACTTGAAACCACCGCTCTGCCCGCCACGGGCAGCATATTCCCATTCCGCTTCAGTAGGAATGCGAAAAACTTTTCCTTTAGGTCTCTTGCCTTTTGTCAACTGATTCAGTTTATTGACAAATGCCTGGCAGTCATTATAATTAACACTTTCAACAGGATATAGATCTCCATGATTGATTGCTGAGGGGTTATAGCCCATAACTGCTTTCCATAAAGCCTGTGTCACTTCCGTCTGCCCAATATAATAATTATCGAGCGTGACACGATGGGCTGGCAGTTCATTGGCATAGGTATCGCCTCCCTGCTCTGAAGTGCCACCCATCAAGAAAGAGCCACCATACACCGCTATCATTTTAATAGTACACCCGTTGGTTACGGTTATTTCCTTATCCTCGAAAAGACCATTATCTTCATATCCTTCAATATCTCCATTCTCAATTCTTTCTCCATTTACATCATCAGCACTTTTCGCTTTACCGAGGACTTTATCAGAGGTTGTAGCGCTTACTGATGGTGTATCCTGCGCAATGACTTTTTCACTACTGTTATGACTCAACAAGAGGAAAACGACTAAAGCCAATAAAAACAATGACAGGGTTCCAATCACACCATACAATCCTTTGTTGGTGTCTTTTCTTTGCGACACACCATTGCTGATGACTCGCTTAGGCAAAGAGGTAGTTATTTGCCCAACGGGGCAGCCGCACTTGGGACATTCTTCCGCCATGTCGGAAATCATATTCCCGCATTCAGGACATTTGATGAGTGCCATAAGATGTATTTTTATATATTGCTTATTTCCTTATTTTAATGCGAGGCGCAAGCCGAGACTGATGTTGCGAATGACTGGCAAGCTGCTGCCGCGAAACGTCACACGACAGTTCCCGACATAGTTGCTCCAACTGCCGCCCCGAGCCACGCGGTACGAGGCCTTGGTGTTATTGCAAGGATTCGTAGAGGGTGAACGGCTGTAGTAATTCTTGTCATACCAGTCGTGACACCATTCCCACACGTTGCCGCTCGTGTCGTAAAGCCCCAAGTCATTGGGGGCTTTCTTCGCCACAGGGTGGGTCTTACGTCCGCTGTTGTCAGAGGACCATGCCACAGAAGAGAGGTCGCTGCCTCCTTCATATTTCGTGTGGCGGCTTTTGTTACCGCCACGTGCGGCGAACTCCCACTCCGCCTCGGTGGGCAGACGGAAATTCTTTCCTGTAGCAGCGTTGAGTTTACGGATGAACGTCTGGCAGTCATCCCAACTGACTTGTTCCACGGGCAGGTTATCGCCCTTGAAATACGAGGGGTTGCTGCCCATCACGGCACGCCACAGGGCTTGCGTCACCTCCGTCTCGCCGATATAGTAATCAGAGAGCGTCACGCGATGAGCAGGCTTTTCATCGCTTTCAGCATTGCCCTGCTCCGACGTAGCACCCATCATAAACGTGCCGGCTCCAACGTGAATCATTTTAAACGACACACCATTGACGGTGAAAGTTTGTGAAATGTCAGAGTCTGTTGTTTTCGCAGCCGCATCAAGTGTTTTCGCTGTCTCTCCAACCTTGGCAGCAGCCTTTCCAACTTTGGCAGCAGCCTCTTCAACCTTGGCAGCAGCCTCTTCAACTGCTTTCAAAGCCTCATCAACTTCTTTCTGCCTAGCATCAACATCCTTCTTTTTCTGAGAACTACCATAATGGTTTGTCTGAGATGTTTGTTTTTGCGTTGATGATTTGTAAGCACGAGCCAAATCCAACATCACACAAAATGCCGCCTCTGAACCACTAGTATATTTTCTTTCTGGCAAAGATACAGGCCATTTTCCATAACTAGACCTCGAAACATTACCATTTATATCATACCATACTTCAGACACGTTACGACAAAACTTGAGATCAGAAGATATGACATACGTAGAAATTACATAGTTTTCCTTTCTAGTATAATCATTATCCCTACTATTTGGGAATGTACGTTTTAGTTTGAAAACAAATTCACCATCTTCATTGATAACAATATTTTCTGACACCCAGTGTTCCTCTCTATTTTCATTATTAAAAGTTGTTGCAAGCCTCCATTGTGCGTAAGTCTTTTCAGGCAGTAGAGAAAAGAACGCAACTAGTAGAAATAGACCTATTATGCTATTAAGTCCGTCCTTATTTCTTGCATTTTTTTTAACTAATGTAGTTTTCATAATTATCGAACAATTTAGATTATTAATTGATGTTTTTATCTTAGTCTGAACACGTCTCCCGCCTCGTCGGTTATTTCACCGTCGATGGGGTTGACAAGGAAACTTAATCTTTGTCCTGTTGCTGTGGATGCCCTGATGAGTGCTTTCCACGACTCATAACGCTCTACTCTGGGCGCGAACGTGGCACAATAGTCATTCAACCATACGCCATCGGGACGTATGCGCAAACGTCTGCTACCATTGTAGAAGGTCTTATCGCTTAACCAGCCTATCACGTCATCGGCGGAGGAGAACCTGTAGGATCGGCTACCCGAATCGTCATCGTCATAAGAACGGCCTGAGGAATTTGACCCTGATGATGAAGGGATGTATGACGTGTTGTCTGACACCTTCTTAAATCCCTTGCCGTTCGCAGAAATCAGGAAGTGACGCTCATGGTCTAACTCATAATACCCCTTGTCGTATGACACCCTGTTACCGACAACGGTATATTGCCGCTCGGAAACAAGGCTGTTCTCAATATACGATTTGGAAGTGCCATGGTCAAACACCTCATACATATATCCAATGCCATTTCCATAGTCATCATACAACTCCATCCTCCATGCTCCTTGCAACCATTCGGGACCCTCCTTTTGCAAACGCTCTTCCTCTGCCTTTTGTTTTGCAAGTTCCGAATATGCGTTCATTTCCGCATTCTTGCTTCGTTCTTTAAGTGTCCTTGAGAACGTGTCATTGCCTTTCAGGTCTGCATAGCCATAGTGGTGCTCAGATTTGGAGTATTTGTAGTTATTTGTGAAATAGTCCTCGTCTATTTCAATGAGATCAACAAGTGCCACGCCATTTGACACATAGGCGATTTGTGTGCCGTCGTCCTTACATATACCACTAATGCCATTATATTTGGCAGGGACAACAACATTCCCTCCAGAATCTTTTATCCCATATTTGCGTTGTCCTTGTCCTCCTTCGCCTGAACTGTCAAAGACGGTATATTTGTCAACCACATTTTTCCTATAATATGAATCCTTTTCCTCAAAATCAGCGGTATCAATTATATTGCCCTCTTTATCGTAGATATTGAATAATTCAGCCGTTGTCATCGGAACGAAGATTTGTCCTTTCAGATAATAAGGCATGTCTTCACTATGGGGGAACTCTGAGTCAAAATAGAACCCGCTACCTTGAAAAACCGTCTTTCCTGTTCTTTCAATAATTGAGAAGTCGGCATTATTATTTCCATGGGCCACAAAAGCCAAGCCTTCGGAGAATCGTCCGACACAATACGCATCAATCGTTGCGGGTATCACCTCCTCTCCTTTCGTATTGATATAGCCCCATTTGTTTCCGTCACAAACCGCCGCACGCCCCTCGCTGAAGATACTAAACTGGTCATATTTCTCTATGGCTTTGATAAATGCCGCACTGAGGACAACGACTGAATCCTTATCGTCAGCGACCGCCGGTTTTTCCTCAATCTGCACATTCTCTTTCTTTGACATTCTCGTATAGACATAATAGCCACCGGCAGCCAACAAGCACAGAAGAAGAACTATCACAGGCCATAGAATTGTCCTGTGTTTCCCTTTTGACTCTTCAATAACAGTATCTTGTGAGGGAATACTTTCTGTAAACGGGAAGCCGCAATTCGGACACGCGGAGGCTTTGTCGGACACATCATGTCCACATTCTGAACATTTAATGAGAGCCATATTCGTATATACTATCAGAAACGTTGCATATTGTTATTCTCATCCGCTTTCAAGCATTGATTATTTCTGTCAATAACAAGATAATCCGACATGCCATTACGCCGATTATACACCAGATGGTTACCCTCTATAGAGTAACTGCCCGTGTAATAATGCTCGCCATTCATAAAGACAGCAATGGTCTCACCACTGATGCCTACACGCATCTCAAGCACTTCCCCATACGCCCGCATCTGATAACGCCAGTTCCCCTCCAACCATGACAAATCCTCGTTTGCGGAATATGCAGAGCCGCCATCATAATCATAGCTAACTGCCGCGTCAATCGCTGCTTCCGCTTCATCTGCCCGTTGACTGAGGATTTTATTTACAGCTCTATCATTTGCTTTTCTACATCTCGATTTTATTCTTTCGGAGAACGTGTCATTTCCTTTCAGGTCGGCATAACCATAATAATATTTGGTGTCGCTGGATTCAAGAGCGTCACCAGGACCCTCATAAACATCATCACCCAATTCCTGCAACATGACCAGCACCACTCCATTTGAGACTTCTGTATTTTCTCCAAAGCCAGTATCGTTGACACCATCATAAATGGCAGGTATAACCATTTTACCATTGGCATTCCTCAGTCCCACTTTAAAAAACTCTCCTTCCCCATCTTCTGTTGCAACGATATATTTTCCAGCCGTTACCATTTTATCGTAATAGTCTGCTGTTCTTCTTTTCATGCCATTACTGTCATAAACAGCACTTGTAGAGAGATCCACAGGCACATATAACTCACCTTGGTTATACTTAGGTAATAACTTTGCTTCAAGTTCGGAGCCATAAATTCCCGAGAAATCGCATTTCCCATCAAAGACAACATTACCTTGTTTGTTGATAACAGAAAATGACGCATTACCATCTCTGTCTTCACGATAGACAAATGCTAAACCTTCTGAAAATTGCCCCGCCATCTCTGCTGTGATGTCGATTGGGATGGTTTTTTGTCCTCTGACATCAATGTATCCCCATTTACCACTTTTCTTAACAGCAGCCAACCCGTCGCTAAAGGCCTCCGCAGATCTGTATTTACATGGAATCACCTCTTCCCCTTTGGTGTTGATATACCCCCATTTGTCATCCTTGCATACTGCCGCAAGGCCTTCACTGAAAATACCGAGTTTGTCATATTGTTCAATGGCTTTGGTAAACTCGGGTGTGATTATCACAATGGCATCCTTATCGTAATAAAAATTTTCCTTTTTGTCTGTGCTATCTGTCTTTTCTGCGACAGGTGCTTCTTTGTCAGTATTACCTCTTGTAGAGACAAAGAAATACACACTTCCACCTATGAGGCAGAGTAAGGCGGCCAAAGCCCATATCCACCACTTTTTCTTTTGTGGTTCTTTTACATACAATTCTTCTTCAATCGGTTTTTCTTGGACTGCATCAACATTGTTGATGGGACAACCGCAATTGGGACATTCAGACGCTTTGTCGGATACCTCATGCCCACATTCTGTACATTTAATCAGTGCCATAATGGTTATTAGTTATGTTTTACAATATTGTTCAGTGATTACTTCTGTCATGCACGCTTTCCGCCAGGTCAATCATCAACGACGAGACGCAGACCAAGGCGGTCGCTACGATAGTCAGGTTCACGGCCATCCCTGTTCGACACGCGGCAGTTGCTTTTGCCTCCATTCCAGCCGCCGCCTCGTATAGCTCGTGTAGAACCGGTATTTGGACCAGTGGGATTGGTTTGATCATTACTTCCATAATTTCCATACCAATCAGCGCACCATTCCCACAGGTTGCCCGTCATGTCGTAGAGGCCCAATTCATTAGGAGATTTTGAGTTGACTTCATGAGTACGAGAATCACTTGTAGAACCATACCAAGCCACGGAATTAATATTGTTGCTTCCACTATATGTATAGCCGCGGCTTCTATTGCCTCCTCTTGCAGCGAACTCCCACTCTGCTTCGGTGGGCAATCGGAAATGTTTTCCAGATAAAGCGTTCAACTTGTCAATAAACTCTTGGCAGTCTCGCCAGTTCACATAATCCACCGGCCGCCTGTTCCCCTTGAACATAGAGGGATTATATCCCATCACCGCTTCCCATTCATCCTGCGTCACTTCATGGCTTGCGATGCTAAATGAAGAAACCGACACAGTGTGCACAGGATATTCATCTTCATTAGCCCCGTCGCTTTGTTCTGATGTCGCCCCCATGAGGAAAGTGCCGCCTTCTACATCGACCATACTGTCAAGAATACCCTGTACCACTACATTTGACGTACTGTCTGGTGTGGTAGAAGCAGGATGTACTTCTTCATTATTTGACAGTTTATTGTACGCAATGATGCCGCCACCAACCAAGGCTGCGATAAGTACACCAACCACGATATACAACCATTTGTGCGAAGCGGTTTTGGGGTGAGAATCATACACGTCGCCATTGCTGACAACACGATTGGGCGAAGGAGCGGTTTCTTGCTTCACAGGGCAGCCGCACTTGGGACATTTCGCCGCCCTGTCGGAAATCATGTGCCCGCATTCGGGGCATTGGATGAGTGCCATCGAAAAAACAAAAATGAGTTTGTTTCCTATTTGTTCACCAGTGCCGTCAAGCGGCCAACGATAAGCCATGAGAACGCACCTATCTCCCATCTGAGAGCCATGTTTGAACCATCTAAATTGACAACGCCGCCTCTTGTGGTTTGCTGAAAGATGAAGAGAAAGGCAAAGATGCCCGCGAAGACATAGCAGACAATCTCGAATGTGCCACATTGTCGCTTGGGTTTTGGGGAATAGCCATAGTAAGGCATCTGCCGGTAGCCTGGCTGTGTCTGATAGTTTACTTGTTGTGAACTCTGTTGGTATGGATTTGCACCGGTGTGCGGTTGTCCTCCATAGGTTGTTTTTTGCTGGTTGGGAACGTCGTTCCGTTTCTCTTCTTCAATGACCTGACAAGCCGTAGAAGGGCACCCGCAATTCGGACAGCCTGTGTAATTACCTGCGAACTCCTGTCCACATTCAATACATTTGTATTTGCTCATAATTATTCTGTTTATTGTTATTGTTAATCAACTATTCCGTAAGAAAGAAATCGGTGGAGCTGCCATTCACATTGACGAACCGTCCCGAATAATAGTATCCACACTCTGCCACATTCATCTCACCGATGAAGCGACCCTTCAATTTTCCTTCGGGAGTAAAACTTTTGAGAACAAGTTGGCCAAAGCCATTATTGTCAATCTGGGATGCCTCTTCATCCATAACGATGTTGCTGACTATAAGCTTTCCGTCCATCACATAGGTCAGTTTACCTGTTTTGCCTTGAAGCACCATTTTCACATCCCGTATAGTACTGATCTCTCCTTTGAGTGTGGCGTAGATGCCTTTTTGCCCTTTTATTTCTTGGATTTCTTGCGGAGTAGGGTGCTCTGTACGATCCTTCTCGAGAGAGTATAGATTATAGTTTTGTGTGTTGTAAGCACTTTGCCAATTGTCGGTGGAAGTATTGGCGGAGATCGTTACGTTTACTTTATTAGAAGAGAACAATTTGTTGTATGCAACGATGCCGCCCCCCACCAGAGCCGCAATTAAAAAACATATGACCGCATACAGCCATTTTCTGGATGGCTGAATTTTGCGAGATTCATCAGGATGGTCTAAAGTCGTTGCTATCCTCTGGCCAACTGGGCATCCGCACTTGGGGCATTTCACCGCTTTATTGGAAATCATGTTGCCACATTCGGGACATATGAATAGAGCCATATCTTATAAGTTTTGAGGTTTGAAAAATGAAGAATAGCTTTATTCATTTTCTTTTTCTGCAATGTATTCGGCATATTCGTTGCCAGTAGGTGTATAAGAGTCGAGAGCAGTGGCAGCTAATCGAGAAGTGAAAGTAAGGCTTGCATCCAACCTATGATTATCATGTCCACCATGAGCCGACCCGAAACCGCCTTCACCTTTCCAGGAATAAGTAACTAAGCCTTTCGCAGGAATTGGTCTTCCTGTGAGGGTTTGCAATTTACCCGATTCGGGAGATAATTCTGAACCAGTATCAGGCCACCATTCAACATAATTCCACTTTTCGCGTGCCTGCACGGAATAAGCATCACCGGCAATTTCTTTATCACTTTGGTTACTCACCTCAACAGTACAAAAAGTATCGAAATTTACTACAGGTATTTCTGGGTAACCACTTTTTTCATTACCTTTCCTAACAGCACTTTTCGTAATCTTCACTTGGTCTTTCAGCGATTTCACCGCTTTATCTTGTAGCCATTTAACAAAGAGTGTGTCAGCCATCCTTTCAGCATTCGACAGGTCATTGAGAGAGGCATCATACCACCCCGTACCTTTAGCCAAAGCAAGTCGTTTCTGCGGATAGGCAAAAATGCCGTAAGATTCTTTGACATACAGAGAGTCTGTGGTCTTATCACGTTCAACAATAAGGCTCCACCCATCTTTAGCAACAACCCTCCAACCATTTTCTTTTTCCTCTATCTGCAAACTGTCGATATTACATGTGAGACATAGAGAGTATGCCTGTTGGGCGTTGGGATATAAGGTGCGCAGAGTGAGGCTATCGCCCTTGTTAATCACGGCGGACAATCTCTCTACCAGTTCTTTTACCTGGCCATTGCCTCCTCTATTTTTACCCAAGAACAAAAAAGCAAGCCCAGCCGCAACGACTATCAACATCCCAAGAAGAGCATATATCCATTTACGGGAAGGCGATTTGGAGGGATAACCATTTGTCATATCTTTGGTTGCAACATGATCTTGAAGGGTATTGCCTGCTATGGGACAATCACACTTTGGGCAACGATTTGCCTTGTCGGAAACCATGTTGCCACAATTAGGACATTTAATCAGTGCCATAATTGATTACGAATGAAGAGTTAGGTGTAAGATATAACTAGTTTCTGGGTCGTCCGTATTTCTTTGGTACATAGTAATATCGTCCGTCATATATGATTTTGTAGTAGTTGCCCACAACGCCTGTACACTCCACGTATTCACCCGTATTAAAATGTTTGTAAGAAGGTCCCGTGAGTTTGGTGTTTTCATCGGGCTGTGTCCGGAGGCACACTCCGTCGCCAGCGATGACGATATAGTCGAATGTCACTGGAGTTGTGCTGCTATATCCTGACGTTCCCCTCGGTCGTGCGTAGCGTTTGGGAATATAGTAGGTATGTCCGTCGTATATGACACGGTAATACCCGTTCACCTGTCCGGTACATGAAAGAGTATTGCCTGTAAAGAAATGCGGAAATTGGCTTCCCGTGAGTTTAGAACCCTCGTCGGGTCGGAGTCGCAGACAGACATTGTCACCTGCCACAATTACTTCGCTCTGTGCACAGACAAATGTTGCCGTGAGGGCGAAAAGACAAAGAATAAGAATTTTTTTCATGATGATTACGATTCAATACATAGTTAATTTTATAATATATGATTCTTTAAACTACATAGCTCATATCGGCCTCAGGACATGCGAATGCTTTGTCAGACACCTCGAGTCCACATTCTGTTCATTAAATCAGCACTATAATGATTAGTTGTTATGTTTGACAATAAATATCAGTAATTACTTCTATCTCATACGTTTATATATAATAGGTGATGGCTTGGTTTTACTGTCGGTATGCCATATCAACTTGGCTTTGCCGTTCTGGATATCGGGTTCAACCCACAACCATCCATTTGTAACAGGCAAATTCAATGCCGAGGCAAGATTACTATTGGTAGATGTCTCTATCGGCTCGAAATAGAAATATTCGTATGGATGTTGGCTGTCGGGAAGGTGGACGACCACAGGATAAGTCCTGCCCTCAACATAAACAGACATTCGCACATAATCACCGTAACAGAATTTCTGGCTTCTACCTACAAATCCCAAAACTGAGAGGAATTTATCGTTTACATACACGCAATACTGTTCACCGTTGTCTCTGAGTTCAATGACACCGCTAAAAATAGGTCCATTTCCTTGAAACCGCTTAGGTTTATATAGATAATCGGCGAAATCCTCTGCGGAGTCAAAAGAGAATCCTCCATTTTGTCCATAAACAGAAGAAGTGTTGACGAGACAAAGAAAAAATGAAAAGAGCAAAATGCTCAACAAAATGTGATGATTTAAGACTCTCATAATAATAGATTTTTTTGCTACAAACACCATATAATAAATAAATTGGAGGGACAGTGTGGAGACTTATCTTACCATCACTTTCTGTCCGTTCACAACATACGTTCCCTTCTTAGTGGGTTTTTCCCCTAACTTAAGGCCGTCGAGCGTATAGTAACCACTCCCCCTGCCCGTTGAAGGAGAACCGGGGGTGAGGCTGTTGATGCCCGTGGTATCCTCATTGGGGACAGGCTCCATCTCTACGATTTCCTTGAAATCCTTCCAGTAGTCAGCCGTCTCGTATGCATCCTTCGTGCCTGCCGGCACGTAGAGCGTGGCATTGGCACGGTGAGAGAAAGTACCTACGGAAATGGATAGTGGAGTCTCGATGTTGCAGATTACATTCTTCAGACCCGTGCAGCCATAGAACGCTTCGTCGCCGATGCTCGTCATGCTCGAGGGGAAGGTTGCGTTTGTCAGGCCAGTGCAGCCATAAAACGCCTTATCGCCTATATTCGTTACGCCATCTGACATGGTCAAACTCGTCAGACCTGTGCAGTTATAGAACGCCCAATCGCCGACGCCCGTTACGCCTTCAGGAATAACCAAGTCCGTGATTTTAGTATAATTGCTGTAAAGGTTTTTGGCATAAAATAAAGGATTAGCATCAGCACTATCAAAACTGATAGCACACCATGCAGCAATGTCGGGTGTTATCACTTTCTTCAATCTTGTGCAGCCATCGAACGCCCAATAGCCGATACACTTCACGCCCTCATGTATAGTCACTTCCGTCAGGCTGGTGCAGCACCAGAATGCACATAAGCCGATGTTTGTCACGCTCGTGGGGATGGTCACACTCGTCAAGCCAGTGCAGTTTAACGCTCTTTCGCCAATGTGCGTCACGCCATCGGGGATCGTCACACTCGTCAGGCCAGTGCAGTTAATGAACGCATCACTGCTGATGCTAACGGTACCGTCTCTAATAGCTATCTTTGTATCGGCTGGCATCTTCCCTTTATATTTATAGGCTACATTGCCTATATATACTAAACCGTTTTTCTTGTCGTTAAAAAAAGGAGTTCCATTGAAGGCCTCTTCACCGATAGTCGTAATACTTTCAGGTATGGTCACGCTCGTCAGGCCAGTGCAGCGATAAAACGCACATTCACCGATGCTCGTCACGCCCTTGGGTATGGTCACACTCGTCAAGCCAGAGCAATGATAGAACGCATATCTGCCGATGCTTGTGACGCCCTCGGGGATAGTCACTTTCGTCAAGCCTGTGCACTCACTGAACGCATCACCGCTGATGCTCACAGTTCCGTTTCTAATGATAATTTCTGTGTTAGCAGGCATCGTGCCTTTGTATTTATATACTATATTGCCAATATAAATCAAACCATCTTCTTGATTATCATAGAAAGGCGTGTTTTCAAAAGCAGATCCGCCGATGGTCATCACCCCTTCGGGGATGGACACGCTCGTCAGGTCGGTGCAGCCACCGAACGCACGATTACCGATATTTGTCACCCCCCGAGGAATGGCCACGCTCGTAAGGCTGACGCAGTCCTGGAACGCATAATTACCGATGCTTGTTATCTCCTCAGAAATGGTCACGCTCGTCAGGCCGGTGCATCCAGAGAACGCATAATCGCCGATGGTCGTCACGCTCGAGGGGATGGTCACGCTCGTCAGACCGGTGTAGCCCCAAAACGCAGATCTGCCGATGGTCGCCACGGCATAGCCATTGACGGTAGAAGGGATGGATAAATCTTCTGTTTTCTGTGATGATCCGGTAATCATTGCCTTAGAATTGCTAACCTTATAACTCCAAGTCACCCCATTATTATCAGTCCATGTGGCTCCCCATGTCTGCATCATTGTGCAGAGCAAGAGAGCTAAAGTGAGTATTTGTTTATAGTTGTTTATTAGTGCCATAACTTATTACGAGTTACGAATGATTATTTACGAGCTCGTTTGAGATTTGAAGAAAGAAGATTGAGGCTTAAGTTTGTTTATTTTGAGGCGATGGGGTCATAGGGTTATTCCCATGACCCTATTTGTTTACATGTCTAAAAGCCATGACTCAATGTTAGCATCTCGTTTTTAGCCTCGCCTGATATACAAATGAACAAAGCAAATAGTAATATAACATATGTTTTTTCATGATAATCATTCAATTGCACCTTCGGCTCTCAGGGTGCGGGTTAGTAGATTGTATTGGTAAAGGCACAAAAAGAAAGTGTGAGCCTGCTTTCACTCATTCCATCTGTAGGCTCTCGACTGCCTGGATTAATGAACAAGAAAAGTCGCTCACACCTCAGGCTGTATATGTTTGGAACATATATACCCACCTAAGGTTGCGTACTTTGCTTTTCCGATTAATCCAGTGAGTTGTCGAGATTCACAGATGCGGAATAGCGAAACGCTTCCTAAATGTGTCTGCCGTGGTCCTTCCACGACGCTGCAAATATAAGAAGAATTATTCGACGGCGCAAATTTGCGAGCGACTTTTTTCTTATTCCGATTGCAAAAGTAAAGGAAAAAGATGAAATAAATGGCATCCAATTTGTCCATTTTTATTTTGGGGCGGAGTTTGGGGCGGTCACGGGTTAGTAGGTCAAGGGGGCACGCCCCCGGCCCCTTCTAACTTAGAGGAGGAGTGAAGTTAGCTCAGAACTTGGAATTTGCTACACTAAATCTCGTTGATGTCTGCGACGCTACACGAATACGCATGAATAAAACACGAATGAGTCATCAATGATATTATTTGCGACGCTACATGGTTCTTATTATTGTCTGCGACGCTACACGAATAAACATCAATGACACATGAATGAGTCATCAATAATATTATTTGCGACGCTACACGAATTAATATTTGTCTGCGACGCTACACGAATACGCATGAATGAAACACGAATGAGTCATCAATAATCGGGCAAAAAATATTCATTGACAATTCGCGGGAAATGACTTTACGCCTCGCACAGTGACCTTCGGTTCATGGGAATTCGCGTTACGACATAAAAAAAATAATCAGAAAACATGAACTACATGAAACAACATTTTTAATCGGTCAAAATGACTGATAAGATTCGTGTTGATTATGTCTGCGACGCTACACGAATAAACATCAATGACACATGAATGATGGCTGTGGCGGACAAGATAGGGAGAGCGGATGCCGTGTATGCGGTTGGAAAGTTGGGAAGCTCACGGCATCGGTCTAATCCTCAATCTTGAAGTTTTTTACGGCTGAGAAGTGTAATTTCTCTGACTTTTCTTGGTTGAAATCTGTAAAATGACTAATTTTGCACTTGTGAGGTTTTGTTTTTGTTTTGGCATCACAAAATTAGAACTTTCCTTGCTGATTGCCAAATGGTTAGCATTAAACAACCTCACACTTTTCATTTTAACATGAAATATTCAGGCTAAATCCACATTATATGAAATATATCATTTTGTTTTTATTCTTCCATTTTATAAATGTGAATGCTCAATCTACATTAAGTTTTCATTCAAAAAAAGGGAATGATTTTGAATATATTAATGTCGATAGTATTTCCTTGGGTGAAAAAGGAACGGATGGTTACATTCCCAGTGTGTACGCTAGTGGCTACTGCTTGCCAATTAGCTTAGCAAATATTGACAGTATTACTTTCTCGGAAACACCAGAATGTAGAAACTGGTACGATATAATGAATTTCCCATCAAGGGAAACCATTGATAATTACAATAATTCCAGTACAAAACGTTCACCCTATATTTACTCTTGGCTAACGACTAATGTCGTCAGCAATTTCTCTCAATATTCAATTGACTTCAAAGCCGATTACCTTCCACCGGCCACATATTGCAGTCTTGCCAATTTCTATTTAGATTATAGTTCTTTGCTAGAGCAGTATTCTGAGATTACTGTGAACGATGATCAGAAAAGCGGTAGCATTTATGGCTATGCTGGATTCCAAAGACAATATAGAAACAAGGATAAATATAACGGCATTCTTTCATTATGGCAAATCTACTGCAAAAAAAGTAATGGAGGAACTGATACTATAAGAGCCAGATTGATATATCCTGAAGGTGAACATGAAAACTACTTCAGTCATGAAGGTTGTGGAGTGAATTACCTTCCTGACTATAATTGGAAATCTAAGAATTGGTACAGAATGTTATTACAATTAGGAAAATCATCAGAAACAGGAAATACAACACTAGAATATTGGGTACTGGACTTGAATAACAAAAAGTGGACAAAACTATGTGTTTACGATTTAGGCGCACCAAACGTTACATTCATAGGACAGACAGCTGTATTTCTTGAAAACTTTTCCCCAAAGCATTCTGGCGAAATTCGTACACTTGAATTTAAGAATGTACGAATATTTAATAGACAAGAACAGAAATGGATGCCTATAAAATCCGGATATTTCGGCCAACAATCCAATCTTCCTGGTAGTTATCAATTCGGTTCTGATGAATCTGCGTTTTATATGATTACAAGCGGTGTGTCAAACTGTACAACAATTCCAGAAAACCAGATAATACAGGTTAGCGAGGGAGAATCAGATAGACCTTATTAATTTTGTCTTTTCCCCACCATCCTGCGCCCATACCTTTGCCCTAAAAGCAAGTTATGGGTGCAGTTTTTTAATATCTCCCTTCCCACTTTGAGGTCAGAGCAGACCGATAAGCTACAGCTCACGGATTTCTCCCTCTTCGCCTCAAACCGCTCCGCTGAGGAGGTGAAGACGCTATGCCTCATGAAATGGAATAATTTGGAAGTGCTCGACGAGCACCCCAAACACCATTTCCTCATCCGTCAGAAAAGCAGCCGCACCTTCCCCACTCGGGGGATAAGAGGGGCTTTTCTTAAATCAAAGCAAATTCAAATTCTGGTGTGAGCAATTTTCGTTGGAAATTACTTTACGCCTCGCACAGTGACCTTCGGTTCATGGACATTCGCGTTACGCCGTAGGCAAATCGATGAATGGCGGACAGGGCACGCCCTGTCCCTACTTGCGTGGCAATGGAAACGTCAACGTTCAACGTTCAATGTTCAATGTTCAACGTGACACACGCCCCCCGGCCCCCTCTAACTTAGAGGGGGAATGAAGTTAGCACGACGATTGAGATGAATGGGGGAAGATGAGAAATAGGTTAGGACATTGTTTTTCATACCACCCCTACCCCTCCTTTCAAAAGGAGGGGAAATGGTTAGTGGACTGACTGGAAGAGGATGATGGCAAGAGAAAGGGAGGGGCGCTATTGGGGGCTCCGGCCGTTTTTGAGCATTCGGTCGTAGAGGTTGTTTTCCATGGTGGTGAGCACCCTGCTGTACATCAGGTAGTATGACCGCTCGTCGATGTCGTATTTCTTGGAGAGGTCGCGCCATAATTTACGGACGGCATCGCCACACTGCTCTAACAATGGTATAGAACGGTCACTAAACATCATTTGGGTATGATTATTCCATGTGGAGTCGTTCAACGAACCCATGACACGCTGGAAGACGGGGGTGATGACGGTCTTCAGGCGTTTTTCCAGATCGGCATCAGAAATGGAACGGGAGGAGGATGGCGAGGAGGTGGTGGGGGAAACCGAAACTGGCTGGGAGGTGGAGGGAGAGGGGGATGGTGATGTGGGGGCATCCGCAATCGATTGGGGGGATGGAGATGGGGAAGATGGGGAGACTTCCGAAACAGGTTGAGAGGAGGAAGGAGAAGGAGAGGATGATGAGGAAGATGTGGTGGAAGAGGATGCAGCCGAATCTGGTTGTGACGAGGATGAGGGGGCTGCGGGGGTGGCGGGGTCTGTGGCAGCGGTTTGTGGACGGAAGAAGACCCAAAAGACCAAAAGGAGGATGGTGGAAATGATGACAGCAGACAGGATGATGCGATGATAGAGTGCGATTTGTCGTATCTTTCTTAAGATGTCGTTAGTGGTCTGGAAACGCTTGGCAGGGTCTTGGGCAGTACACCGCTTAATTACCTTATTATAATAACGAGCACAGGGCAAGGTTTGCAAGATGCGGCCAATGGCATAGATGTCAGTCCGCGCATCAACCAATGAAGACCCATCCTTCTGCTCTGGCGCGGCATACTTGTCAGTGCGCCCCATCGTATCGGCATAGGTGTCGGTATAGCAAAAGCCAAGGTCGATGAGTTTGACATCATGCCCCACACGCGTCATCATGATATTGGCCGGTTTCAGGTCGAGATGGACAATCTGGTGATCATGCAGATAGCCGACGACGCTGAGCAGCTGTCGGAGGAAACGGTCGGCATGGCGGCGTTTTCTCAAGTAATCAGGATATTGGCGGACAAACTCATCAAGTGTTAAACCGTCGATATACTCCATCAATACCCCATCATCGGTACGTGAGACATAGCGTACAAGGTGGGGATGGTCTAACAAATAACCCGTCTCGAACTCCTTTTGCAGAGCGGCGACATATTGGGGGTGGGTGCGGAAAGAGGGCTTAAGGCGTTTGAGGAAATGCAGTTTACCATAGAGGCGGACCTGGTAGCAGTCAGAGGTTGAGCCACTCACTGACAACTTCTGCTCGACTGGGAAATCCTGTCGAACAGAGGTGAAAGAGGATTTGCTTGTGTTTTGCATTTGCGGTGTTGATCTCACCGTTGTTTCACGGAATCCTAGATACGTTAACTGCGGACGCGGCACGCCGCGTCCCTACTTACAAGTTGAAATCCACACGAAATCTTGTAGAACCATAATATTTTCAGTTCAGATGTCGAGCAGGAGGAAGTCGATGCCCTTCTCCCTTCCTGCCGTGAAAGAGCCAAGGTTGACGCCATCGCGAGACACGTCGGTGGCCAACAAAGGATAGTCGCGCACCAGATGAGTGACGGTGAGTTCGTCGCCCACCATCAACTTGCTGTTCTCGCGCGAGAGCACCCGGAACCGGCAGTTGCCTAGATACTCCATATCGACAGAACGGTTGGGCAGATAGGTGATATTCACCTTCGTACCAGGTTTGAAAAAACAGGTGAGATACTCATCGCGGTCGTCGAAGGCGGAGTTTTCGGTTTGCTCATCGTAGAGCCGGAGCGCGTCCCAATGCTCAAAGCCCAGATAATGGGCGATGACATCGAGAGTAGAGGCACGCGGCTCCCGTTCGTCGGCGATGAAACCTAACAGCCGTTTGAGGGTGTTCACCCCGATATGCTGGTTAGTGACCGACGCGATATCGAGTGCAAGTTGTTCACAATCAGCTGACACCCGGATAGGACATTGGGATTTCTCTCTTAAGAGTTCAACAATAAAAGGAGAAAAAAGCATGTTACTTTAATCTTGGGGAGTTAAAAGGGAGTTAAAAGGGGGAGTTAAAAGGGGGAATTAAACAGCCATTAGTCTTGAACATTTGACCTTTTATAAATCCTTTGCATAACTACTTCTGCAAATATTACTCCCACTCGATGGTCGAAGGCGGTTTGGAGGAGATGTCATAGCAGACGCGGTTGACACCCTTTACCTTGTTGATGATTTCGTTCGACACCTTGGCCATGAAGTCGTATGGCAGATGAGCCCAGTCGGCAGTCATGGCATCGGTGGAGGTGACAGCACGCAAGGCCACGGGATGCTCGTAGGTGCGCTCGTCGCCCATGACACCTACGCTGCGGACGGTGCTGAGAAGGATGGCACCAGCCTGCCAGATTTGGTCGTAGAGGGAGACTTCGATGTCTTGGGGGGCAGGGGGCAGGGGGCAGGGGGCAGGAGATGTGCTGTCTGATTGGGGGGCAGGGGACAGGAGTTTGGCGGGTACACCGGCGGCCAAGACACGGCGTGCCTCCTCGCCAGAGAGTTTGACCTTGTATTCGCGCAAGCCGCGGATATAGATGTCGTCGGCATCTTGCAAGATACGCACTTTCTCGGGTGTGATGTCGCCGAGAATACGCACGGCGAGACCGGGACCCGGGAAGGGATGGCGCGTGATGAGATGTTCGGGCATGCCGAGTTGTCGTCCCACACGTCGCACCTCGTCTTTGAAGAGCCATTTCAGCGGTTCGCAGAGCGAGAGGTGCATCTCCTTGGGCAGTCCACCCACATTGTGGTGACTCTTGATAACCTTGCCCGTGATGTTGAGCGACTCGATGCGGTCGGGATAGATGGTGCCCTGTGCGAGCCATTTTGCCCCTTCGATTTTCTTCGCCTCGGCATTAAACACCTCGATGAAGTCGCGTCCGATGATTTTACGTTTCTGTTCGGGGTCGGTCACTCCGGCCAAGTCGGCGAAGAAACGCTCCGAGGCATCCACGCCGATGACATTGAGACCGAGACCTTCGTAGTCGCGCATCACATCGCGGAACTCATTCTTGCGGAGCATACCATGATCGACAAAGATACAGGTGAGGTTGCGCCCGATGGCACGGTTGAGCAGCACGGCCGCCACCGAAGAATCGACACCACCGGAGAGACCGAGAATGACGCGGTCGTCGCCGAGTTGTGCTTTCAGTTCGGCCACAGTGGTATCGACAAACGAGGCCGCGCTCCAGTCTTGGCGCGAGCCGCATATATCGACCACGAAATTCTTCAGCAAGAGCGAGCCCTGCAGGGTATGGAACACCTCGGGGTGGAACTGGACGGCGAAAACAGCCCCCCTCTTATCCCCCGAGGGGGAGGAGGCAAGGGATTGAATGTTGAATGTTGAATGTTGAATGTTGAATGACGACGATGATGAATTATCCAATTTTGAATGATTGGAGGAAAGGGGGTCCACGCCACTCCAGTAGGCGGCATATTTCACGTCGGCGGTGGAGGCGATGACATGATAGCCCTCGGGGATGGCGGTGATGGTGTCGCCGTGGCTCATCCATACCTGCGAGTTGGGTTCAAATCCTCGGAAGAGGGGATTGGTGGTATCTACGGTCTGCAGGTGTGCCCGTCCGTACTCGCGGCTGTCGGCTTTCTCCACCTTACCGCCGTTGCTATATGAGATGAACTGTGCCCCGTAGCAGATGCCGAGCACGGGCACGCGGCCCACGAACTGGCTGAGGTCCACTTTAAACGCCTCGGGGTCGTGCACCGAGAAGGGCGAGCCGCTGAGGATGACACCGATGACAGAGGGGTCGTCTTTCGGAAATTTGTTGTACGGCAGGATTTCACAGAACGTGTCGAGTTCGCGCACGCGCCGTCCGATGAGCTGTGTGGTCTGCGATCCGAAATCGAGGATGATGATTTTTTGCATGTATGTGTGAGATTGATTGATGTTTTTGGCAGTTTTTTTGATGGAGTGTGGGAGTTTGGGAGTGTGGGAGTTTAGACGATAGTTATTCTATTGGGAGTGTGGGAGTGTGGGAGTGTGGGAGTTTAGACGATAGCTATTCTTTTGGGAGAAAAGGAGTGAGTCACTAAAAATTGTTGTGCAGGCAGGTGACGGTGGTTTTTACCGTTGTTTTCTGCATCATGATGTCGCTGCTATTGTTGATGTCAATGGATTTGACATAGAGATTGGGGTAGAAGGTGACGTTGGCATCCTCATTGAAGTGGAGGCTCATCATGCCCGAGTCGATCATCGACCCGATCTGCGATTCGATGTTCGGAGGCGTCTCTTGCATGTTCTCCTTGGCCTTGTTTATGATGATTTGTTTCATCTGTTCCTTGGTCACGTTAGATGTGGCCTTTGTCTCCACATACCGTTTGTTGGTGTCGAGCATAGTCACCTCTCTGAGCATGTTGACCCCTACGGGATTGACGTATTCACTTTTTGCGCCTTGGGCAAGCGTCAGTCCGTTGTAGGCGAAGATATTAGCCGTGGAGAGAAGTGATTTGAGCTGAGCGTCTTCGGTGGCCTGGGCTTCGAGCTGGCTGATGAGGGTCTGCCTGGGCAGCGCCGACTCCACCTGCGGGTAGTCTTGATATAACTTATCTATCGCCTGCCCCATCACCTTCAGTTGTTGCTGTTTCACCTCTTCGAAGTTGAGGATTCCGATTAGTTTTCCCTCACGGTCGAGTGCGAGCTTCATGTTGCACCCTTCAATCATTTTCATGCTCATGCTGAGCATTTCGGCCATGAGTCCACCCTGTCCTGTTTCGGCATTCACATTGCTCGTATAGAGTTCGACGACATACCCGTCGGCCGTTTTCTCCTTGACTACGAAGCGCATATCGATAGTAGTGTTGATTATGATCTCGCTGCCCATGACCGACATGGTGCTCACGCCGCTGTTGCGGTAAATGGCTGTGTCGTTGACGTGATACTGAGGTATCACCTTGATTTCCTTTTGCGCCAGAGCAACCAGAGAGAGCAGCATGGCGGCGAATGACAAGATTAGCTGTTTCATCTTAAATAGGTGTTTATTGAATAGAATGCAGTAGCTGTTCGGCCTGTGCCAGTGAGTCGAGTTTGCCAACATCGAGCAGGCGCAGGTGGTCATCGGCCACGCCCCGTATGTCGGCCCTGTCGCATACTTTCAAGTAGAAATCGATGATGCTGAAGCGGTCGGGCCACTCGTCCATCAGGGGGAAGAGCGTGGGTGAAAAGACATGGATGCCGGAGAAACTTTGGACGTTGAACGTTGGGGAGTTGGGGAGTTTGGGGGTTGGGGAGTCTGGGAGTTTGGGAGTTGGGGAGTTTGGACAATAGTTTGCCGGTTGAGAAGACGTGGCGGCGGACAGGGCGTGCCCTGTCTCTACTGGGGGCGTGGTATTCTCCTGCACCCTGCACCCTGCACCCTGCCCCTCAGAGAAGTGCCCTGCACCCTGCCCCTCAGAGAAGGCCTCGTGGACCTCTGGGAAGGGGGATTTCACTTCGCCGGTGGTTTCGTTGTACCAACCAATGAGTCGCATACCGCCATCGAAGATCAGGTGACGGGTCGATTTACGGGGACTGACTAATAACGTTGAACGTTGAACGTTGAACGTTGAACGTTGGGGGGTTGGGGAGTTTGGGAGTTTGGGAGTTTGGGAGTTTGGACAATAGTTCGATTGCTGGAGAGTCTGGGAGTTTGGGAGTGTGGAAGTTTGGGAGTATGGACAATAGTTCTCGAGCAGTGCTGCGAGGTCGGCGTTGCTGAGGATATCGACATTATGGATGAGGATGGGGCTGTCGGGGTCGAAGAGCGGTCGTGCTTTTTTGATGCCGCCACCCGTTTCGAGCAATTGTTCGCGTTCGTCGCTGATGCGGATGTCGAGCCCGAAGTGGTCGTTCGCCTTCAGATAGTCGATGATCTGGTCGGGGAAATGATGCACATTGACCACAATGCGCTCTACGCCAACCGCCTTGAGTCGGTGGATGACATGCCACAAGAGCGGCTGCCCCCCTACCCTGACCAATGCCTTAGGCATCGTGTCGGTAAGCGGTTTGAGGCGTGTGCCGAGACCTGCGGCGAAAATCATAGCCTGTTTCATGAACCGATAGAATGCTAATCGGCAGCAAAATTACGAAATAAAACTGACATACGAAAGCGATTTTGGAAGATTTGCGCGTTTGGCCTATGAATAAAGGGATTTGGAGAAGGGCAGGAGTTCAAACGTTCACCACTTGAGCCATTTACTCCCACTCCACCAAGTCGCGTGACAGGAGGATGCGCTTCGGCTCACCCCAATTTCCAGAGATGTAGTAGTAATGTGCCAGACGGTCGTCGAATTTCAGCAGAAACGTCTGGTGAATCCGCGCGCACTTCTCGTGAATGCTGTTGTCATACCAGGTGTCCGTCAGGCGTCGGATGCTGGCCTGCATCTTGGCCGTTAATTGTGCCGTCCCCGTCACCTGCCGGTAGATGGCACATAACTCGCCTTCGAATTGGAACATCTCTTTCAGGTTGATGCCTTCAGGATGGTTGAGGAAGAGGAAATAGACCGTCTTCACCAACGGAGTCATTTTTATCTCCATATTGCCGTAATCAATCAGGAGAATGCGGTAATCCTCCGTTATCCGCATCCGACTGAGTTTCACTTCTGGCAGCAGCAGCGATTGCAGTACCATCTCGCCCACCCCACGGGCACGCAGCATCTCTATCTTCTCGCGGATGTCGGCCATCATCCGTTCGACGGACTTATCGAAGCCCGTTTCCGGGTCGGTGCCCTCCGTGCGCGATGAGGCCAACGTGCTGTCGATGCTGTTGCCATCAGTGACTCCTTCCCTTTGCTTTTCAATCAGCCATTGTGTATATTGCTCACAAGCGGGAATCACGTCAGAGGCACTCGACAAAGGGTAGTAAAGATACCATGTGGTATCTCCGCATTGACGGCCGAACGCCAACAACCCAGGTCCGATGGAGTCAGCATCGCCTGACGCGAGATAACGGAGTATCATGCTGCTGTCAATCTCCTGATTCATGCGTGGCAACATATACGGGCGGTAGGGAGCCTGATAACGGATGAAAAGACTTTGCCGCATCCGTTTCATCATGTCAGGAATATAGCCCAACGTGAGTCCGAACCGACAGGTCAACTGCCTGTTGAGATTCTTGATGTCAGCCTCGAGACCGGCATTGACAGTCTCATCATAGTTGCTTTCCACGTAGATGACCTGTTTAGGGTCGGGCGTGAACGGCAGGTTGTCGAATGGTAATAGTGTCTGTTTCATTTCCTGTGCAAAGATACAGAATCTTCTTGATTTGTAACATTTACACCTACCAAATCTTCATCGAAATCCCTCGTGAGCGCCTCTTCGGGAGAAATTAGTCCATAGGTGATACTGTCTTCGAGCGACCATTGCTGCGTGTCGGGGGTGTCATTATATCGTAGTTCTTTATTTGTCATTTCGCGGTTTTCCTCAATAATTCTCTCCATCTCGTATTCCTGTTCGTGATAACCGAGTTTTTCTGCTTTTTTCTTCAGTCGTTCGGCCAGGTCGATATCCTGCTTGGTGCCTACGCCCTCAGCATAGAAAGCGGCGAGCAAGGCCGTGGCCCTCGCGTTCCCTTGTTCAGCCAAGCGCCTTGCCATCTGAAATGCCATGTGGGGGTGTTTACATTCGCTGTCGTAAGCGAGGATGTTGATGAGATTGAGTGCGGCATCTTCCGAGTAGTCATCATTGCGTTGGATGCAGATTTTCAGTAATTTCACGGTTTGCTCTTTATCCTCTTCCTTTCCGTCGCATCCTTCATAGTAGCGCATGGCATCCGCCAACAGTTGGGCCGTGGGAGTGGCGGCCAGAGTCTGCTCTTGATGCAGCCGATAGGTGTGATAGACAACATAAGCGATGGTTGGTATCGCCAGCGCTGCAATCATACCCAGGGTCATCAGAATGTAGTCTTTCTTTTTCTTGGTCATGAAGATTATTGTTTTGTCGGGGCAAAGGTACGGAGAATCTTGGACGTGGGGGGCGTTTTTTTCTTTGCAAGCCTTGCAGAGGGCGAGGTGAGGTTGCTGCGATACAGCAACATACGAAACGGAACGGGCGGAGGCCGAAGGCACTCATCTGAAAAAATGCAAATTTATTTGCTTTTTGCTCGCTTAATCGCCTTTGGACTATCGTCCGAAGGTACTCACGCTCGAAAAAGCAAAAAAATCTTTTGCTTTTTGCTCGCTTAATCGTACCTTTGCATGGGAATACTTTGTCATGTGAGACCGAAGGAAAAGACAGATGACATGAGCATCAACTATACACATCAAGAAGAGCTGTGGAACACATGGTCGCACGCTGCGGGCATCGCCGCCGGTGTGATCATCGGGGTGCTGTTGCTGGTGAAAGCCGCCCACCACCCCGACGCATGGGCCGTGCCCAGCGTGGCGCTCTACCTCTTTGGGATGTTGGGCTCATACATCACCTCAACCAGTTATCATAGTCTCTCGCCGCTGTCGCGTTGGAAAGAGCGGTTGCGGCGCTGGGACCATTCCGCCATCTACTGGCATATCGCCGGCAGTTACTCGCCCATCACGCTGATAGCCTTGCGCCATCAGGGTTATTGGGGTTGGGGGCTGTTCACTTTTGTTTGGCTTTGTGCCATCGCAGGCACCACCATCAGTCAGATTCGCCTGAAGGAACACTCCAATTTAGAGACGTGCTGTTATATAGGCATGGGACTGAGCGTGCTGGTAGCGTTCAAGCCATTGTCGGAAGCAGTCACGACCGCCACGCTACTGTGGATTATCGGCGAGGGTGTGTGTTACATCACCGGTGCTGTGTTCTACACGCTTCACCGGTTGAGGAACGTACATACGGTGTTTCACTTCTTTGTGCTGGCCGGTACGGCATGCCATATCGTGGCAGTGTGGAAGATTCTGGAGAATTGAAAAATTGAAAAATTAAAAAATTAGAAAATTAGGAAACAAGGAAATTAGAAAATTAAAAAATTAGAAAATTAGAAAATTAAAAAAATATAATCGTTGGAGCATTAATTTGCAAAGGACAATCAATAAATCATCAACCATCAACATAGGACAATGAAAAAAGAACTGAGAAGAGCGTCGCTTTGTGTGCGCGCAGGTTATCAACCGAAGAACGGGGAACCCGTGGAAATGCCGATTATCCAGAGTACCACATTTAAATATGATGACTCTGACGAGATGGCACAGTTGTTCGACTTGAAGAAAGAGGGCTATTTCTACACCCGTCTGCAAAATCCCACCAACGACATGGTGGCGGCGAAGATAGCCGCTTTGGAAGGCGGTGTGGGTTGTGTTTTGACCTCGAGCGGACAGGCCGCCAACTTCTTCGCCGTGTTCAACATCTGCGAGGCAGGCGACCACATTGTGACCTCGAACGAGATTTACGGTGGCACCTATAATCTGTTTGGCGTGACACTAAAGAAATTAGGTATAGAGTGCACGTTCGTCTCCCAAGATGCGAGTGACGAGGAGATAGAGGCCGCATTCCGCCCAAACACCAAGGCTTTGTTTGGCGAGACCATCTCCAATCCCGGTTGTGCCGTGCTCGACATCGAGAAGTTCGCGCGCATCGCCCATCGCATGGGTGTGCCCCTGATTGTAGATAACACCTTCGCCACCCCCATTAACTGTCGCCCGTTTGAGTGGGGTGCCGACATTGTGACCCACTCCACCACGAAATACATGGATGGCATGGCCACCCAGGTGGGCGGAGCCGTGGTTGACAGCGGCAATTTCGATTGGATGGCACACGCCGAGAAATTCCCCGGTCTGACCACGCCCGACGAGTCGTATCACGGACTGACCTACGTGAAAGCTTTTGGAAAGATGGGCTATACAACGAAACTGGTGGCACAGTTGATGCGCGACTTAGGCAGTATCCCCGCACCCCAAAACAGTTTCCTGTTGAACCTCGGTTTGCAGACCTTGCACCTTCGCATGGCCCAGCATTGCAAGAATGCGCAACGCGTAGCCGAATACTTGCACGATGACGACCGTGTGGCATGGGTGCATTACTGCGGACTGCCCGACGACGCCAATTACGAGCGTGGCCAAAAATATCTGCCCAACGGTTCGTGCGGAGTCATCGCCTTCGGTTTGAAAGGCGACCGCGAGACCGCCATCCGCTTTATGGATTCGCTGAAAATGGTGAATATCGCCACCCATGTGGCCGACGCACGCACCTGTGTGCTCCATCCCGCCAGTCACACCCACCGTCAGTTGTCCGACGAGCAGTTGCTCGAGGCCGGCATCGCTCCCGACCTCATCCGTCTGTCGGTAGGTATTGAAGATGTTGAGGATATCCTCGACGATATTAAGCAAGCGTTAGGATAGCACGCTGCTGAGCACTTGGTTGATGCCCTGTTCGCGGTGGCAGATGCGTACCTCGATGCCATATTTCTGATGGATGTGCTCAGCCAGATGCTGGGCCGAATAGACCGAGCGGTGCTGTCCACCGGTACATCCGAACGAAAACATCAGGTCGGTGAAGCCCCGTTGCAAGTAACGCTCCACATGGGCATCAGCCAAGCGATAGACACTGTCGAGGAAGGTGAGAATCTCCCCATCGTCCTCGAGGAAACGGATGACGGGTTCGTCGAGACCCGTCAGTTTCTTATATGGCTCATACCGTCCGGGGTTGTGCGTAGAGCGGCAGTCGAAGACATATCCTCCTCCGTTGCCTGAGGCATCTTCGGGAATCCCCTTGCGGTATGAGAAGCTGAACACCCGCACCACAAGCGGTCCCCGTCCGTCGTATTTAGAGAACGTGGCTGGTCCGTCTGTAGGATGCGCCTGATAAACATTGCTGTCAGTGGTCCGGAAGCCGTCTGCACGTACAGCAGGTTGCGGTTCAACAGGAGCGAACTGCGGCAATTCGGTCAACCGACGCAGCACATCCATGAGATAAGGGTACGGGAAGCAATCGAGCGTGAGCAGTTCGCGCAGATTTTGCATGGCCGGCGGTATCGACTCCAAGAAATGTTTCTTCCGTTCGAAATATCCTCGGAAACCGTAAGCGCCCAGCACTTGCAGGGTGCGGAAAAGGACAAAGAGACTGAGGCGGTCAACAAAATGGCGGCGAGGCGGCACCTCGGCGACATTTTTGAGCGCATCGTAATACTCATAGACCAGTTCGCGCCTCAACTTATTGGGATAGCGTGCCGAAGCCTGCCAGAGGAACGAAGCGAGGTCGTAGTAGAACGGTCCTCTCCTACCCCCTTGGAAATCGATAAAGTAAGGGCGTTCGTCGGCATCGAGCATCACATTGCGCGCCTGAAAATCACGGTAGAGAAAACTGTCCGTTTGCTCAGCAGTGAGATCTTTGGCAAAGAGGCGGAAATTGGCCTCTAACTTCAGTTCATGGAAATCGAGGTCAACGGGTTTCAAGAAACAATATTTGAAATAGTTGAGGTCAAAATGAACGCTCTCCTCATCAAACTCCGGTTGCGGGTAACACTGCGAGAAATCGAGTCCGCGCGCCCCTCTAATCTGGATTTCTGGCAACAGACGAATCGTCCGTCTGAGCAAATCCTTCTCATGTTGGTTGTATCGTCCGCCCGCCTCGCGTCCCCCTTTGATGGCATCGAAGAGAGAGACCGTGCCGAGGTCAGTTTGCAGATAGCGCAGTTCGTCATCGCTGACAGCCAACACCTGAGGCACAGGCAGTTGGCGTAGGTTGAAGTGACGGGCGAGCGCGATAAAAGCATGGTTTTCGTCGCGCGAGGTGCCGATGACACCAATGACCGACATCCCCTCGCTGTCGGTGAAACGGTAATACTTACGGTTGCTGCCTGCACCGGGTATCTGTTGCGTCTGCACAGGAGAATGACCGCTCCAATGCGTATATAATTGAATTAAATCCTTCACTTCTTCACTCCTTCTCCATCTTCACCCCCCTCTTTCTCCTGTAGGCGTTTTTTCCGCTCCAGTTTGTCACAAAAGCGGCCCCAAGCAAAATCACCGAGGACAATGAGAATCAAGATGCCTAAAGACATCCAAAACGACTGTGTCATCACGAGCAACCCGAGGGAGATGATGACGAAGAGTACGATGTGTGTGATACGTTGTTTACTGTTCATAGCGGTGCAAAGGTACAATAATATTATGAAAAAAGGAAATAATCGTTATTCATTTTGTTATTTGGAATAATATCATTACCTTTGAACCAAAATTGACCGCTATGAGAAAGTTACTATTAACCTTGACCATGATTGGTATGAGCATGTCCATCCACGCCCAGAACAGCCAAGAGACATTCCGCGTAGGCAATCTCTGCTATCAAGCCACGTCGGCCACCACCGCTAAAGTGGTGCGCCCGGAGATGATACCCCCCAAGAAAGCATTACCTATCTCCTATTATCATGACGAGTATTTGGTGCCCGGCTCCGTTCAAGCCCCCGACGGCCGCAAGTTGACCGTCACGTGCATCGGCGAAAGAGCCTTCAACGTCCAGCAGGGTCATGGCAATTACCGCGTGGTGTTGCCCGCCACCATCAAGGAGATTGAGAAAGAGGCCTTCTATTTCTCCCCTGTGACCGAAATCGTCTTGAGCAACGGATTGGAAGTGATCGGCGAGGAAGCGTTTTCACGGACAGAGCTGAAGCGCCTGTCCATCCCCGGCAGTGTTCGCACGATGGGCAAGGGCATCCTGACAGAAAGCAAGATAGAAGAGTTGACGGTGCTTGACGGTGTGAAGCAACTGCCTGAGGATATGTGCTATCGTGCCCAGTCGTTGCGGTCAGTCACCTTGGGCAACAGCATCAGCGAAATTGGTCAAAGTGCATTCCGTGAATGTAAGGAATTGTCCGACTTTCACTGGCCTTCCCAGTTGACCACCATCGCCTCGCATGCCTTTTCGGAGAGTGGCATGAACAACGGTGACCTGCCCGGCCGTCTCCAGCATATCGGCGAGTTCGCCTTTTTGGGTTCCCAACTGACGAAGGTGTCGATACCCGCGTCGTTGAAGTCCTTTGGCGAAGCGGCATTCGACTGTTCGACCCTCACCTCCTTCACCGTGGCTCCAGGCAGTGCCACCTACGCCTCGCATGAAGGTCTGCTGCTGAACAAAGGAAAGACCGCCATCTTATATGCCCCATTAGGTCAGACGGGGCACGTGCATCTGCCCTCTACCCTCAGTGAGGTTGGCAAATGGGCATTCCTCAACAGCACGATAGAGGAAGTGACCATCCCCGCGTCGGTCAAAGTGTTGCGCAAAGGAGCGTTTGAGCAGTGCGAACATTTGCGAGCTGTTCATTTCAGCGAGGGACTTGAGGGAATTGAGAAAGAGGCCTTCCGCAAATGCAGTCGTCTGAACCATGTGCTTTTGCCCGCCTCGCTTCGTTCACTTGACGGTTCCGCCTTCATCTTCTGCGACTCACTGGACGATTTCCGCATCCACATCGGCAACAAACATTTCTCGATAGCCGACGGCGACCTGTACGATGCCTCCAAGACCACGCTCATCAAGGTGGCCTACGACAAGCATGGGACGTATGCCGTAGCCGACGGGGTGAAAGCCATCGGTGCGTATGCCTTCTCTTCGTGTGAACATATCACCAGCGTGACGATGCCCGGCAGCGTGCGCAGCATCGGCAATGGCGCATTCATCAACTGCAAGAATATCAGTGACATCACCCTGTCGGACCAGATAGAAGAGATTGGCGACTGGGCATTCTGCGGTTGCGCGAAGATTACCCGCTACACACTTCCTTCAGCATTGAAAAAGATTGGCGAATACACCTTCGACGCCAACACCTCACTGACAGAAATGACCATCCCCGGTGGCGTGACCGAACTGCCCGAGGGACTGTGGCGCGACTGTCAACAGTTGCGTTCGGTGCAGTTGCCCGAGGGCCTCACCCGCATGGGTAATTTGGTCTTTCAAAAATGCGAGTCCATAGAAACCATCGTCCTTCCCTCAAAGATTCAGGCGATAGGCACCTCCGCTTTCGCCGAATGTCATACGCTCCGCCATCTGACCCTTCCCGCATCGCTCCGAGCTATTCCAGGTGGCATGGTGCGGCAATGTGAGCAGTTGAAGGAGTTGGTGCTGCCCGAGCGTTTAGACAGCATCTTGGAGAACGGGTTGGCTGACTGCGGTCTGCCCTCGTTGTCCATCCCTGGCAATGTACGCCATATCGGCCGCTTTGCGTTTAGTAATTGCGAAAGTTTGCGCGAAGTAGTGCTGCCATCAGGACTGAGTGAGATTTGCGATGGCACGTTCAACCACTGCAAATCGCTTGTATCCATCACGTTGCCCACAAGCATCCGCAAGATAGGCGATTATGCGTTCGCTTACTGTGAATCATTGACAGAAATCGTTGTTCCAGAGGGAGTTGACACCTTAGGCAGACATTCGTTTGAGTTCTGCACCTCGCTGCATGTCATCGACCTGCCCTCAACGTTGAAAAAAATCGGTTGGGACTCGTTTGTGCGCGTAGATCATCCCTCAAAACTGATATTCCGCTCCACCACCCCACCCACGGGCGGTTTGGGCATCCCATCGACTTATCTGAACCGTGCCACCATCTATTTGCCGGAAGGTACATTCAAGGCCTACGCCGACTCCCGATTGTTGCACGACTATTATAACATTGCGTCGAAAGCAAAAGTGATTGGGGAATAAATCTATCATAATAATATGGACATTCAGCATTATAGAACTAACTTTACGGCCTGAAAAACGAAAACGACGATATGATGACCGAAATGAGGAAATACCCGGTAGGGATAGAGCGCTTTGGGGAGCATCCGTCAAGAACAAAAAAAAATCGGATGTTTCACAACAACCGATTTTCAAAAAACAAACTACTTAAAAACTAATCTACTAAAACAAATCAAAAAAATATCTTTTTTGGGCGTTGCCCAATACTTTCATTCGAAATTCGATGCAAAGTTATGTTGTAAAAACACTATTTGCAAGTTTTTTATGCAAAAAAAATGCTATTTTTTGACAAAATACCTATAAAAAGGGATTGATTTTTAGAATCAACCCCTTTTTTGTCAACTATAGATTGCAAAAATGTACTTTTTTTACATCATGCCGCCCATGCCCGGGTTACCCATCGGCATAGCGGGTTTCTCCTCGGGTTTGTCCACGATGAGGCACTCCGTGGTGAGGAACATGCCAGCGATAGAGGCAGCGTTCTCAAGAGCCACGCGGGCCACCTTAGCCGGGTCGATGACACCAGCAGCGCGGAGATCCTCGTAGATGTCAGTACGTGCATTGTAACCGAAGTCGCCTTCGCCCTCGCGCACTTTCTGCACGACGACAGCGCCCTCGCCACCAGCATTAATGACAATCTGACGGAGCGGTTCCTCGATGGCCCGAGCCACGATGTTGATACCCGTCTGTTCATCGGCATTGTCGCCTTTGACACCCACCAATGCTTCGAGAGCACGGATGTAAGTGATGCCACCACCAGCGACGACACCCTCTTCGATAGCAGCGCGGGTAGCGCAGAGCGCATCATCCACACGGTCTTTCTTCTCTTTCATCTCCACCTCGCTGTTGGCACCCACATAAAGGACAGCCACACCGCCGGAGAGTTTAGCCAGACGCTCCTGCAGTTTCTCTTTGTCGTAACTGCTGGTGGTGTTGGCAATCTCATTCTTGATGGCAGCCACACGGTCGGCAATAGCCTGTTTTGAGCCAGCGCCATCCACGATGGTCGTATTGTCTTTCGAGATAGTCACTTTCTCGCAAGTGCCGAGCATCTCCATGGTAGCCTGTTCAAGTTTCAGACCTTTCTCCTCGCTGATGACGGTACCACCGGTAAGCACAGCGATATCTTCGAGCATCGCCTTGCGACGGTCGCCGAAACCAGGAGCCTTGACAGCGCAAATCTTCAGGTTGGTACGCAGACGGTTGACCACGAGCGTGGTGAGTGCCTCAGAATCGACATCCTCAGCAATGACGAGCAAGGGACGGCCAGTCTCAGCTGCAGGTTGCAGGATAGGCAGGAACTCCTTGATGTTAGAGATTTTCTTGTCGTAGATAAGGATATAGGGATTGTCCATGACACACTCCATCTTGTCGGGGTCAGTCACGAAGTAGCCGCTCAAATAACCACGGTCGAACTGCATACCCTCGACCACGTCGATATGTGTGTCGCGGCTCTTGCTCTCCTCGATAGAGATGACACCATCTTTAGACACCTTGCGCATCGCATCAGCGAGCAGTTTGCCGATTTCGGGGTCGTTGTTGGCACTGACCGTAGCCACCTGTTCAATCTTATCATAGTTGTCGCCCACCTTCTCGGCTTTTGCAGCGATGAACTCAACCACCGCCTTGACAGCCTTGTCGATACCGCGTTTGAGGTCCATGGGGTTGGCTCCAGCCGTCACGTTCTTCAGTCCTTCAGTGACAATAGCCTGAGCGAGGATGGTAGCCGTAGTGGTACCGTCGCCAGCGTCATCACCGGTCTTCGAGGCCACACTCTTGACGAGCTGAGCGCCTGTATTCTCGAAATGGTCTTCGAGTTCGATTTCTTTTGCCACGGTGACACCGTCCTTGGTAATCTGTGGAGCACCGAATTTCTTTTCAATGACCACATTGCGACCTTTCGGGCCAAGTGTTACTTTCACTGCGTTAGCTAATTGATCGACACCCTGTTTGAGGAGGTCGCGAGCTTCAATGTTGAATTTAATATCTTTTGCCATAATTGTTTTTTTATGTTGAGGGTTTAGGGTTGAGGGTTTAGTGTTCTAAACCGTTATTCTCTTTACTGTTGATGTTCTACACTGTTATGCCAAGATGGCGAGGACATCACTTTGACGCATGATAAGATATTTCTCACCTTCGAGTTCGATTTCAGTGCCAGCATATTTGCCATAGAGCACCACATCGCCTTCTTTGAGAACCATCTCTTCATCTTTCGTGCCATTTCCGGCAGCAACAATTTTTCCACGTAATGGTTTTTCTTTTGCGGTGTCAGGAATGATGATTCCACCGATTTTTTCTTCAGCCGGTGCGGGAAGTACGAGCACTCGGTCTGCTAAAGGTTTGATTTTCATATTGTTATAAAAATTTTAAAGATTAAATACTTTTTTCTTCCATTGTTATAGCGAAAAGTATGCCAAAACTGTCAAACGACCTATTTTGTCAGTCGCATTATGACAATTTTGGCAGTATTATGGAGCGAAGCTCATGAAACCTTTAGCTCCAAAAAGTTGAACAAGTGCTCAACTTGAACTATCTTTCATTCAAATATCGTTCGAGGATATCTATTTTACCTGTGATGTCTCTGTTGGCCGCATAGTAATTGATGAATCTCCAGAAAATGGCTTTTTTCCCATTTTCGTCAACATCTTTCACTTTGTGCTTGAGAGCATATTCCACGCAAGCCGCCACGTAAGCGGAAATATATGACGCGGCTTTTTCTTGTTCAGCCATCAACAAGATGGTGACAGACTCATCCACTTCGACATTGATGTCAGCGGAAGTAATCGCCCATTTCGAGATATACCGTTCAATCGCGGGAATCTGCGGGTCGTTGACAGGATGGTCGAGATAATACATGGCACACATGAGCGCTTCACGATTGTGCTGACGACATCCCTCAGGTGTGGCTATACCTTCAATATCAAAACGATTTTTCTTCTTTTCCTTCAATTCGTTGATTCTCTCTTCAAGTTTCTTCGCATTTTCAGTATCACCCGCATCTTCATAGAAACGCAACAGATAAGGCAGTTCGTCCTGATATTCGTCGGAGAGTTCGCCGTAAAGGTCTTGGAGAATTGCTAATGACCGCAACTCGTATTTGATGGCATCGGCAATTTTCCCGTTCGCCCAAGAGTGTTCAGCACAATGCATCAGAATCGTAGCCATGTCCTGGTCATTGCACAGTAATTGTTCATAGACGGAGAGCGCCATTTGTGAATAATCGAGCGCCTCCTTGTACTGATCGGCAGCACCATAATAGTAGGCGAGGTTGTCGAGGAAGATGGCATAGTTGGCATCTGTGGTGCTGAAGTTTTTACCCCAGAGCGTGACAGCTTGTTTGGAGACCTCGATGGCCTTGTCTTTCTGCCCGGTCCTGTTATACAAACTTGGCAAGAAACCCAGACATTTGAGATATGTGCTGTCAGTTTCACCATACATCCGTTTCAGGATTTCTGTCTCTCGCAATTTGAGTTGCAGAGCATTTTCATAATCCTTATTTATAAAATAATCTCTCGCGGTGGAGTCGAGTTGATGACAATATGCGTCATTGAGCATATCGGAGGTGACATTAACTTGCGCCTTCGCCGGAAGGATGGCGAAGAGCATCAGGAAGAAAACTGCAGTGATGTGGTTCATCATGTTTGTGCTTTTTAGAGGTGATGAGGTGTTAAGCGTATGAGGTGAGAGGTCGTGAGGTGATGATGCGTAAGGTCTTGAGTTTACTCCCATCCCATGAGTTGGCGGAGGAAGGGTATGAGTTCTTCTGCCATTTTGGCGTGGTGTGCCACATTGGGATGTCCTTGACTGCCCATGCCAATGGACTTATCGGATTCGGAGAATTCAAACCGATAGATGAGCGAGTCGCCTTGGTCGTAGGCTTCGTGAATGATAGAATCCTGAGCTGTGCGCAGGTCGTTTCGGCGTCGTTCGCTGAGCATGGGTCCTGCCATGAGCACAATCTTCGAGTCGTGATAGTTTTCCCTCAACTGCTTGAGGAACCGCCTGTAACCATTGATCAATCCGGTCAGCGTATATTTGCCAGTCGTATCGTTCGTGCCGAGCGCCACACAAACCACATCAGGGGTATAGCGAGAGAAGTCCCATCTTTCACCCGTCTTCGTGTACATGGTATGCGGATAGATGAGCGGCATGATTTCATCGGGAATCTTACCCATATAGTTTCTGTAGAAGCCAATCCCCGAGCGAGCCACGACATGGTATTGCGCCCCTAAGGCACGTGCCGTGAGAAACGCGTATGTGCGGCAGAAGTTTTGCAGTCTATAATAAAAGGACTTCTCCTTGCCGTTGCCTTCATTTCCGTACCCACAAGTGATGGAATTGCCAATGAACTCGATTTTACGGTCAGAGAGGAGAGGTTTCTCCACCAGGTCGGCCTCATCATCGAGGAACAATCCGTAGAATACCGGTTTTTTATCGTGTCCTTCGATAGCGTATGTAATGGTGAGCCGGTGGTTCCCCTGTTCGAGATGACGTGCCAGCGGAATAGAATCTTGATCTTTGGGTATCTCCAATTTGTAGGGTTCCAAATCATCGATTTCAATATAGAAGAATCCGCTTGCAGGTTTCACCTTCATGGCGACAGATGTTCCTGAGAAGACGGTGGAGATTTGCACACCGGGGTAAGTCCATGCCACAGCATTTTCCACCTGAGTGAAACTGACCCGCCCCATATAGGTGAAGTGATTGTCGGTGGCAGGCACAAACCGGGCGGCCTGTGCAGCCAATGACAAGAAGAGGAACGCAAAAAGAAATTTCGTTTGAAGTTTGTACATCCGAATGATTGTTGTTGGAGTTCAAAAAACGTATAAAGCCGTCGTGAACCTTGATGATGATAGAGCCACAAGACATGGCTTTCTAATGGTAAAGGTAATGCTATTGATGCTTCTTTGGTCCCAACCGTCAGAATCCTTTGTCTTTGACCTGCATGATGGTGAGATTCTGAATGGTTGATTTATGTTGCGGAGTATCTAAGACCACGGGGTGACGCGTCCATTCGCTGGCCATCCACTCGGCGAGGGCATCCATCCACACCACAGCACCTTTCATGGTAGGATGCAACCCGTCGCGTGCGCGGTCCATCTGCATGTCACGACTGTCAAAGAAACGGTCGGCACCCACTTCCGTCATAATCTGGTTGTTGTATCCATTGTCAATCCATCGTTTGATGGCATGGGGATTGTCTTTCGTATAACTGGGCGGTCCTATCCACACAAAGGGGAGGTCGCCCATCTGGTCCAATACCCTGTGAACATTGCGGGTGACCGTATTCATATCCTTGATGGTCAGTTCGTTGCTACCCATACAAAGGACAATGAAAGTGGGTTTATATTCGTTAATATAATGTTCGAGCGTTTTGGTGAGACCCCAGCTATAAGATGAAGACCCATACCATGACACCGTATAAAGCTCATGTCCGTTTTCCACGGCATAATTCCAGAAATAATGAGCGATAGGCTCCGCCATCGAGTCGCCCACAAAGAGGAATCTCTGCGGTTTCATGTCCTTTTCTTTTTTTGCGATGACCACCGTGGTGTCGGGCACTTCAACGTCGGTCGTATCCTGCGTTTCACTTTGGCTGAAAAGGCTGATTTTCCTGACGGGTTCATCGCCAATCATCAGATTGAACGGACTGATGGCGTATGTGATGATGACCACACACACATTAAACAGTATCAGCAACGTCTTAATTTGGCTATTCATAGAGTCGTTTTCAAAATGCGGCTGCAAAGGTACTGCAAAATATCGATTAAGCGAGTAAAAAGAAAAAGTTTTTCATTTTCGAACGTGAGATATTTTTCTTAACCGAAGGCAAAGTAACATGTGCGAATAAAAAAACAATCAATCATTTGGTTAATCCATGAAAAAGAATTACTTTTGCACATTAAACCCAACATTTAAGAAATGAAGCAGTTTTTCAAGATGGTGTTCGCCACGATGGTGGGCATGCTATTTTTCAGTATTTTGACCATTTTTCTTGGCGTGATGTGCCTCATCGGCATGTTATCGGCCGGTAATTCCTCAACGAACTTAAGTGACAATTCCGTGGTTGTGCTGAACCTCAGCGGGATGCTTGACGAGCGTTCAGAGAGCAGTCTGCTGTCGGAACTGTCGGGTGGTGGTTCCTCCATCGGCTTAGATGATGTGCTTACAGCCATCAACAAGGCGAAAGACAACGAGGAAGTGAAAGGCATCTATATCGAGGCCGGCCTGTTTTCTGCCGACTCCTACGCCTCGGTTCAAGCCATCCGTCATGCCTTGTCCGATTTCAAGAAGTCAGGCAAATGGATTGTCGCCTATGCCGACACCTATACTCAGAGCAGTTATTATCTGGCCTCTGTCGCAGACAAAGTGTATCTGAACCCGAGCGGCCAGATAGACTGGCACGGCATAGCCTCGCAGCCCTATTTCTTGAAAGATTTGATGGCTAAGTTCGGTGTGAAGATGCAGTTGTCGAAGGTCGGTGCTTACAAGAGTGCCCCCGAGTTGTTCACCGCCGACAAGATGAGCGATGCCAACCGCGAGCAGGTGACCGCCTACATCAACGGTCTGTGGGAGAATGTGGTCAACGAAGTGTCGGAGAGCCGTAAGATTAGCGCCGACACGCTGAACGCCTACGCCGACCGCCTGATTATGTTTGAGAACCCGGAGAACTACAAGAACTACAAGATGATAGACGGTTTGATGTACACCGATGAAGTGAAGAAAGAGGTGAAGCAGCGTCTGGGTCTGAATGACGACGAGTACATCAATCAGGTATCCGTGGCCGAGATGTCCAATGTGAAGAGCAAGCGCGACGGAGAAGAGATTGCCGTGTATTATGCCTATGGCGATATCGTTGACGGTGACACCCAGGGCATGGCCAGCGGCCATGTGATAGATGCCCAGGAAGTGTGCAAAGACCTTGAGCGGTTGATGAATCAAGAAGACGTCAAGGCCGTTGTGCTGCGCGTGAACTCAGGCGGCGGCAGTGCCTATGCCTCGGAGCAGATTTGGCATCAAATCGAAATGTTGAAAGCCAAGAAACCCGTTGTGGTGTCAATGGGCGGCATGGCTGCATCAGGAGGTTACTATATCAGTTGCGGCAGCAATTGGATTGTAGCTGAGCCCACCACCTTGACAGGCAGCATCGGCATCTTCGGTATGTTCCCCGATGCCAGTCAGTTGCTCACGGAGAAGTTGGGCGTGAAGTTTGACGAGGTGAAGACCAACAAGAACAGTGGCTTTGGCACTTTATCGCGTCCTTTCAATGCAGAAGAGATGTCATATTTAGACCGTTATATCGAGCGTGGTTACGATTTGTTCCGTTCACGTGTCGCCACAGGTCGTAAGATGAGTGTCGAAGAGGTGGAAGAGATAGCCCAAGGCCATGTATGGTTAGGCCAAGACGCCTTGAAGATTAAGTTGGTGGATGAGCTTGGAGGTCTGGATGCCGCCGTGAAGAAAGCCGCTTCGTTGGCCAACCTGAGCGAATATCACACCTCGAGCTACCCCGCCCCGTTGAGTTGGACAGACCAGTTGTTCAGTGACGTGCAGAAAGGCAGTTATTTAGACAACAATATGCGTTCGATGCTGGGTGAATACTACGAGGCCTTCATGTTCCTGCGCACCTTGAACTACCAAAACGCCATTCAGGCGCGTGTCCCGTTCTATATGAATCTGAGGTAAAGTGAACCGTCAACATTAAAGCACATGCCTGCAGAAGGTGATTTGATAACTATCGACAAGCGGCTACTCCCCCTGAGTTGGCTTTACGGCATCGGTGTAGGCGTCCGCAATAAGCTCTTCGACCTTGGTATCTTGAAGAGCCGTTCGTTTAGTGTGCCCGTCATCTCGGTAGGCAACATCACCGTAGGAGGTTCCGGCAAGACCCCCCATGTGGAATACCTCGTTGAGTTGTTGAAATCGGATGCCAAAATCGCTGTATTGAGTCGCGGTTACAAGCGCAAGACGAAAGGCTACCTGTTGGCTGATGACCACTCCACCGTGGCCGACATCGGCGACGAGCCCTACCAGATGCATCAGAAATATCCCGACATCGTGGTGGCAGTGGATGAGGACCGCTGCGAGGGAATCGACCGTCTGACGACCGATGAGGCAACCCAGGCAACCGACATCATCCTTCTTGACGATGCCTATCAGCACCGGTATGTGAAACCCGGCATCAATATCCTGCTCGTTGATTACCACCGTTTGATTGTCTATGACAAGCTTCTGCCCGCCGGTCGTCTGCGTGAGCCCGTCTCGGGCAAGAACCGTGCCGACATCGTCATCGTGACGAAAAGTCCTGACACTTTGAATCCCATCGACTACCGTGTCGTGACAAAGGACCTCGACCTGTATCCCTATCAGACGCTGCTCTTCAGCAGTATCGACTATGCCGATTTGCGTCCATTCAACGGCAATGCCCCGACCCGCACCCTTTCATCCATCGGCAGCGAAGAGTCGGTGCTCCTGCTGACCGGTATCGCTTCGCCCCAACAGATGGAGAACGACCTGCGCGCCTACAGCGAACATATCACGCCCCTCACCTTCGCCGACCATCACGAGTTTACCGAAGAGGACATCGCTACCATCCATCAACAGTTTGCCGCCCTACCCTCGCCCAAGCTCATCATTACGACAGAGAAGGATGAGGTGCGCCTTCGTGCCATCGACGGTTTGAGTGATGAAGTGAAAGCGTCGCTGTATGTATTGCCTATCAAAATCAAATTTTTGTTGGACCATGAGGAGACGTTCAAAAACAAGATTTTGAGCTACGTCCACAAAAACTCAAAAAACAGCATTTTAATCAGGAAAAAGGAGGAAGACAAGCCCAAAGACGCCCAACAGGACTCGAACCGTCCGCGTACCATCAGCTTCAGAAGTGATTGAAGATAAGGGGTAAGAGGTA